>JAFDFT010000352.1 GCA_019309685.1 Deltaproteobacteria bacterium | reverse complement strand
ACAGGCCGTTAAGTTTGAGAAAGTCTATTCCATAACCGGGGGAAAACTCGAACAGCAGCTTCAAGGATCAACGGATGAAAAACAAAGGTCACAGGTTCTGCAAACTTTTTCAAGGCAGACGTACTCAGAACTTCGAAAAATATTAAGGGCGGATCAGTTAGTTAAGCTTGATAATCTTATTGCAGCAAGAAAGGAACGAAAAAATCAATTCTTGGGCTCAAACGAAATCCAAAAAGAAAGTGAAGCAACGGCCACAGCCGCACCCGACAATGGCACTGATGAGGAGAAAGTCGTTGGCAAAACAAATGAACAAGATGCTATAAAAAATGACCCATCTGATTCAGAAGAAAGTACAGCAACTACCGACGAAACGGTTGAGACTCCTGAAGGAAAAGAAAATATAAACGAATCACTTTCTTTTGGGATTCAGGCATATAATGAGAAAAATTATAATCAGGCGGTCTTTTATTTTAATGAAGTTCTTAAGACGGATCCGAATAACGCGGAAGCAAAGAAATATCTAGAGTATATAAAGCTGGCTAAAATGCGAATGGTAAATGATAAAACGACAGGTGAAACTGATACGGAAAAGAAAGAAACAGATGAGTCTGATTTGCCCGAAGGTCTATAATTCGATATCTTTCGCCTTCTTTTTCACACATTATAATACGATTTCAAAATTTATTACTTCAGATAAGTCACCATCAGGTTTTTTACCAAGCAAAATAACGCCTTTTCCGAGCAGTTGAGTTTCCTCTCTTTTTAGATGGATATTTTTCTTTCCCTCAGAAATGACATAGGTGCCATTTGAACTTTTATCAGTAATTACGAATCTACCTTTCCGATGCTCAATTCGGGCATGTGATCGTGAAACACGCTCACCTTTAAAAATCAGGTCATTATGTTTCTGACGCCCTAAAGTCAAAACAGGACGGCTTTCATCCACTTCTATGATTTGGTCTTGAAATTGAAGTTTAAGATGCGCCTTTACCTTATGAAGCGTTGTTGCCGCTGAGGTATCCATCATTACGGTCACATCATGCTGTTCCCAAATACATTCAAATATATTTGTTTCACCGCTAATACCCTTAATAGTTGTTTTATAAATAAATCGGGTTGAAGATTGAAGCGTGGGAGATAATGATTTCGCTGTTTCTTCCGTTGTCAATGTCTGACGCTGCTGCGCTAACGCAACCATGCGTGCGGCTATGTTTGCCGCTTCACCAAAGACGTCATTTCCATCAATAATAGCCTGTCCATAATGGAACCCTATATAAATATTTACCGGTGTGAAATCCTTTTTGTTGTTGATAGATATCTCATCAAGTGCCATATGCATTCTTTTGGCGGCTTCCATGGCACAATCCGAATTCGGGAAAGTACACATTACTTCATCACCGATTGTTTTAATGACTACGCCATTAAAATTTGAGGCGACTTCCGATAAAAGGGAAAGCGTGGAGGTTATTTGAATTTGGGCATTTTTATCGCCAATTGTCTCGTAAAGCTCTGTACTTTTAGCGATATCGGCAAATAGAACAGCAAGTTTCGTTGTTTCACGAGTCATAACAAGTTCTTTATATAAGGTTATAATTATTAGGTTTTTATGACTAAAAAATATAGGTTCGTTGCGAAACTGTCAATGAGAAAATAATAGTTTTGATAGCGTTATAGATATTATCAAAACAATACGTTGGTTTACTGCAAATACAGCGTAAAAAAATTATTGAAGCAGCCGTATTCTGTTTTTAATTTTTTCATGAATTCCTTTGTAAATAACCATCTTTTTGCCGATCTTTTTTCCATCATTAAAAATATTTTCATGATCGCCCGAAGTATTTTTTCTGAATCGATGAACATAAGGATATCTGTGTGAAAAATATTTTGTCAATAAGGGATCTTCAATCCTGACCGGGTATGGGCTACCATCGACTGTTTTTTTAGTTCTTTGTTGAGATTCCAATTTGGTTCGAAATCCTTCAACAATACCTACCGAAAAATCACTTTTACGGTATCGGTTTAGCGAAAGTTCTTTATTATATTCAATCCATTTGGAATGAATATACTGTTTGATAAAATCGTAAACATAACTGGCGATTCGGATATTTTGAGCAGTTCCGTTAATTTCCAGGACCCGTCCCATTTTATTCTTTTCAATCACATAAGCAGAAATCCATATGCCTTGAACAAAATAGAAATCTTGTAAAAGATTCGCGATAAAATATTCTTCACGGGGATGGCGAAGCATAGGCGTGCCAATAAAGATATTTTCAAAATTTCGGTTTTCATTCAATTCCAAAAGTCGAATATTATACTTTAATATAAGCTCGTGCACCTTGGACATAGCGGCTTGAGCTTCATGCTGGTTAGAGCTTTCCGAAAGAGCCATCAGTTTTCTTATGCGGAGCATGATGCGGTCATCACTTTCGAGCGTTCCGGACTGTACACGCTCATGCAGGGATTGGTAGTGTCCGGATGCTTTAGGATTCGCGCGAAGAAGGTGACATGCTTCTTGGAATGCTGATCCATGGGGTGTCTCGTTTTGCGTATGTAATACCTGGTCAGCGAATTGGTGCGCCATCTCATGGTAAAGCACTTCTCTGATTGAATCCCATTGATGGTTTAAAACAAAATATCGGTTTATACAAATCTCATGTTTCTCAGCAGACCAATACCCCAACCTGCTTTTCATTTTTTTAAGGCTGAACAGAGGTTTTTTAAAATTTATTCTTTGATCTGGCTTTAAAAAATATAAGGCTGCTTCCCATTCACAGGAAAGGCCGTGAAGGATATTTCGTTCTAAAGCTTTTTGAACAGATTCTTTTGATAGCCTCTTTGATGTCATTATGATCTTTAAATATCAAATAAATGTTCAGTTATTGGCAAATGGATTTTAAACCAGAAAATGACAATACCTTATAAATATAGATTCAACAGTTTAAACTTGATGGAACCCTTTATTTTGTGGATAATACTAAGATGGTATTCAAATGAGCATAAATTCAACCAGATATGCTTTGCCCTTGACTTGATAAACCCAAACTGCTTATTGGTCAAGTCTGATTCCGCATAAACATGATAAGATATTAAAAATGAATGAAAATTATCAGGAAATAGTGACTCAATATTTTAGGTATCTGGCGATGACGTTTCCGGTGATGTGTGCCAGTGATGAATTTTATTTTTTTCCAAGGGCAGAATACTCGGCCAATTTCTATCACCGTATGGAAAATCTGCAGGCAGATGATATGGAAGAAGTTATTGCCCAGTTAAAGGATTTTCGAAAGCAGTTTTCAAGGTTCGAAAATCAGGAAAATGATCTGGAAAAACGTATTGATATTAATTTGTTAAAGGCCAATATTGCCGGAATCTTAATTGAGCTGGAAAATAACAGGACATGGTGCCATAATCCCTTGCTTTATTTAAAGATTGCCTTTATCGGGCTCGATCATGCGATAACAAAGCCATTAAGCGGAGATGACGAGTTTGCGGAAAGACTTTATGGGCGGCTCAGTACGATACCATTACTATTGCACAACGGAATCAGCAACATCACCAGCGTGCCTGAAACGTACCATCAATCGTCTATTGCCATGCTTATGGATGTAAAAAAGTACATCATTGACATAAGAGGCACTGTGTCCAAAATGGTAAAAGAAGGCATTTATGATGTTTACCTTGGCGTTTTTGAAAACGTATTAAATTCTCTGGATCTCTTTCAAGTATTTTTAGAAACCGTCATGAAGGTTCCAGACCACC
>JAFDFT010000351.1 GCA_019309685.1 Deltaproteobacteria bacterium | reverse complement strand
AATAGAAAAAACAGACCCGCTTGACGAAGAGGCTTTTTCAAGTATTTGTAAAGCGTTAGCTCATCCTGCACGTATCCGGATTATATCGTTTTTAAAAAAGGTGAACCAGTGCATTTGCGGTGAAATTGTTGAAATTATGCCTTTAGCCCAGTCAACAGTGAGCCAGCATTTAAAAGTTTTAAAGAATTCCGGGTTGGTAAAGGGAGATATTGAAGGGCCGAGAACCTGCTATTGTCTGGATCACAACATACTGGAGAAATTCAAAAAAACAGCCAGCATGATTTAAATTAATGATCGAGTTTATTAACGTTTTTAGAATAAAGGAGAAAAATGAAAGATCACCTTGATGAAAGCGGCGCATCCTTCGGTAAAGAGCCGAGGCTGCAACCGATTTTTATAAGCCAGCCAGACCCGAGCGAAGAAGTTTGTTGCGGACCTCCTGCGGGTCCTCCGAGCGGTCCTTTTGAAAAACCGGGATATAAACTTCTTGGATTTGTGGATAGCTTTTTACAAACACAGGCAGGCCCTGTTCCAAAAGTAAAAACACGGCCAGGCCTATCAGACGTCATTGGTACTGTTGCTGTGAGGCTTGGCATCGGAAGAAACGATTATAAAATCGCACCGGGTTTGTATTGTATTGGAGATCCCGACGATTCTTCACCTGTAATGGTAACAGCCAATTACAAGCTAAGTTTTGATACCCTTCGTAAAGACCTTGAAGAAGTTAGTGCATGGGTATTGGTTCTTGATACACGTGGAATTAATGTCTGGTGTGCTGCCGGTAAAGGAACTTTTTCAACCGATGAAGTAATTCGGCTGATAAAGCTAACGCACCTTGATACGATTGTAAAACATCGAAATCTCATTTTACCTCAGCTATCCGCGACAGGTGTGTCTGCTACGCGCGTGAAAAAAGCAAGCGGATTTTCGGTCATATGGGGTCCGGTAAGAACAAACGATATTAAACTGTTTTTAAAGAACGGGTTGAAAGCGGAGAAAAGCTGGCGCACGGTAACATTTTCATTTGTGGAACGCTTTGTCCTTGTACCAGTGGAGCTGTCTCTGGTAATAAAGTCGGCCCTATGGATACTTCTTGCGGTTTTGATCATTTCAGGAATAGGACCGGGTATATTTTCTATATCAAGCTCAATAAGTAGAGGATTTATCGCCGCAATGGCTTTACTATCAGGTATTTTGGCGGGCGCGGTAGCCGTACCGCTTTTTCTTCCCTGGATACCGTTTAGAGCGTTTTCAGTAAAGGGCGCGATAATGGGGATTATAGCGGGCTTAGTCGTTGTATTTGCATTAATGGAGGAAATACAGCTAGTCTCAACAATTGGAATCCTTTTATTAACTGCAGCGGTCAGTTCTTACCTTGCCATGAACTTTACCGGGGCGACGCCGTTTACTTCACCTTCGGGCGTAGAAAAAGAAATGCGAAAAGCCATCCCTTTACAGGCGGCAGCAATACTCATTGGAATTAGCGCGTGGGTTATCGATTCGTTTATTAACAAGGGCATTACCTAAAGGAAATAGAATGGAAAAATTTAGATATCTTTCAAATGTAACAACGCTTCATCTTGATTCAGAATTATGCACAGGGTGCGGGATGTGTGAATCGGTATGTCCACATTCGGTTTTTGAAATAGAAGACAGAAAGGCGAAAATACTCGACCAGGACGGATGCATGGAATGCGGGGCTTGTGCCAATAACTGCCCGGTTGATGCGATAAGCGTAACCCCTGGTGTTGGTTGCGCCGCTTACATTATCCAGGCGTGGCTAAAAGAAACGGGTTTAAAACAAGATTCAAATGCCCAGTGTTGCTAAATAGTTTCCATCCATAAATAGCCTTTTTCCGCAATCTTCCGCCAACGACACGGCTACGGCGGGACAAGCTGCGTAAGCCCGCTTTAGGTGGATAAATCTTACCACAATACTGACATCATCATATCTACTCAGATAGCTGATCCCAGAAAGCCTTGGCATTTTTGGCCTGACCATTTCCGCTTTTTCCTGATTGATTTTTAGGTGTTATTTCTCCCCGAAGACGAGCGACGCGCTCTTCAATGGGTGGGTGCGTGGAAAACAGGTTCATCAGGTTTTTGCCTGTGAGCGGGTTAACGATAAACATATGCGCGGTTGAAGGGTTCGCTTTCATGGGAATTCGTTTACTATACGCGCCTAATTTTTCAAGGGCGTTGGCAAGGCCGTTGGGATTCTGAGCAATTAGTGAACCTGTGGAATCAGCCAGATACTCCCGTGAGCGGGAAATGGCCATCTGAATGATCATTGCGGCAATGGGTGCGATAATTGCCATGACAATAAGCCCGATAATACCCAAACCTCCTTCATTATCATCACCGCTCATACCGCCGAAAATGGCAGACCAGCGGGCGATGGTGGCCAGAAGCATAATGGCGCCGGCCATGGTAGCGGCAATAGATCCGATGAGAATATCCCTGTTTTTTACATGAGCGAGTTCATGAGCGATAACACCGGTAATTTCATCAGAGTCCATGAGCCTTAACAGGCCATCAGTAACAGCAACCACCGCGTGTTCGGGATTTCTCCCTGTGGCAAAGGCATTCGGCGTTTCACTAGGAATAATAAAAAGTTTTGGCATGGGCAAATTCGCATTATTTGCCAAAGTGCTAACGATTTCATAAAGTTTCGGCGATTCCTGGGGAGTTACCTCTTTAGCCCGATACATTTTTAAGACGATTTTATCAGAATACCAGTAGCTGAAAAAATTCATAGCGCCGGCAAAGATAAGGGCTACGATCATCCCCTGTTGGCCACCAAATAAATGCCCAATCCAAAGAATAACAGCCGTTAGTAAAGCCAATAAAATGGTTGTTTTAATCTGGTTACCCATAATCAAAGCTCCTTAATATGTAATTTTTTAATGCAAAGCTCAGGCAATAAATATAAAAACTAATTAAGAAAAATCAATAGGTGCCGATAACGGGTGTATAAATTAGCTTTTTGTATATATTTTTGGTCATTTTTCTCATTTCTTGCTACAATAAGCATTGTATTTATAAAAACTATGAGATAAAAGCACGGGCCTACATTGGCTATTGGTGGGAGCTTTTATTCTTAAATTTAGGAGGTTGAAATATTTAAGGTGTACATAAGGCAACTTTTAGCATTTTTATCGATAATGTCCATGTTAAATGGCACCGGCAAAGTTCTTCAATTGGTAATTGGTAGAGGCATTCGATTTGGATTTTTAGCAATTCTGATTCTTTCCGTTTCCGATATAGCGACAGCTGCTGCCCAGACAAAAAAAACCGATAACTCAGATCCCATTTCAGAAGGCTTGACTCATCTTCTTGATATTGCGGAGAAGGAAGTACAAACAAAATTTAATCCAGGGCTGGTTGAACCTGTGCTGGATTTTGTGGCATCAGAAAAAAAACCGTCTGTCAGGCTAGATGTTAATGCCGATAATAAAGCAACAGGAGCGTACGGAGAAGTTACTGTCAGAAAAAGCCTGAAACAGATGCTCAAACTTGTATATCATCCACGAATACCCTCCTTTTTATTTTCACCAACTTCTACCCGGATGGCTTACTGGAAAGAGGTCAAAGGTAAAAAGAGATTATTACCGCCTATATGGAAAATGATGTCAACGTCTAAAAAACCGGTGATCATTTACGGTATAGAGCATGAAATAACCACACCCGATGTTAATTCAGGGTCATATTATCAGTACGATCAAAACCGAACGTTGATTTTTTACAAATACAAAGGGTCCAAT
>JAFDFT010000350.1 GCA_019309685.1 Deltaproteobacteria bacterium | reverse complement strand
ATGACCGTTGGACGAAAAATCCGTACCTGCGCCAGGGAGAACCGCCGGCCAATACCCTGCACATAAATGTAAACCTTCTTGCAGGCCTTCCCATTAAAGATATTGGCTGTAGGTCACACAAAGTAAATATCGATTATAAAGGACCGGATCATGCTCTGGTTAATCTCAAAAAATCTGAAAAACATGGCGGCAACAGAGATTTTATCCTTAAATATCGTCTAGCTGGACATAAAATCGAATCCGGGCTTCTTCTGTTTGACGGGAAAAAAGAAAATCATTTTCTGCTGATGCTCCAGCCTCCGAAACGGGTAAGAACCAGTGAAATTCCTCCTAGGGAGTATGTATTTATAGTGGATGTATCCGGCTCTATGCATGGGTTCCCGCTTAATATTTCTAAAAAACTCTTAAGAAACCTGATCGGAAACCTTCGCCCTTCAGACAGATTTAATGTTCTGCTCTTTGCAGGCGGCTCCTCAGTGATGTCCGATCGCTCTATCGCCGCAACACGGCAAAATATTAACCGCGCCATCAACTTAATCGAAAAGCAAAGAGGCGGCGGCGGAACCCGGCTTCTGCCTGCGCTTCAACAAGCTCTTGCATTACCGGGAACGGAAGGTTTTTCTCGAAGTATTGTTATCGCCACAGACGGTTACGTGGCTGTGGAAGAAGAAGCCTTTGATCTTATTCGAAACCGGTTGGGAGACGCCAATATGTTTACGTTTGGAATAGGTTCCAGCGTTAACCGGCACTTAATCGAAGGAATGGCCAGAGTGGGGATGGGTGAACCGTTTGTTATCACAAAACCGGATGAAGCGGATGAAAAAGCCCAAAATTTCAGAAAACTGATACAAACACCTGTGCTGACTAATATCGAAGTCGATTATGGCAGATTTAAAGCCTATGATGTTGAGCCCATTAGTATTCCGGATGTTCTTGCTGACCGGCCGATTATCATCTTTGGAAAATATCGCGGCAAGCCAAAAGGAACCATCGCGGTAAGAGGCGCCACGGGTAACCGTGATTTTCTTAAAGAAATTAAAGTAAAGAACGTGACCCCTTCAAAAAACAATTCGGCGCTTCGCTATCTCTGGGCGCGGCATAAAATTGCTATTCTTTCCGACTACAACCGTTTGAAACCAAATGATGAACGGATTAAAGAAGTTACCAGCCTTGGGCTTACACATAATCTGCTGACTGCCTACACATCTTTTGTGGCCATAGATAATCAGAAAAGATTGCATAATGGGAAAGCCGTTACCGTAAAACAGCCGCTGCCATTGCCGGAAGGAGTTTCTGATGCTGCAGTTGGGAAGAGTCGGTATTCTATGAAGTCCCGAGCGCCACTTACCAGTCCAGGTCTTGCATTTAAAAGAAAAGGTTACGCAATGGAAGAATCGGTTGAAGTTAAAGAAGATTTATCCGCCGGACCGGCTGATTTTGACAAATCGGAATCGGAAAAGTCAGGCATCTCAATTGATAAAATTTCAGTGGGTAAGGGGCTGGCCAAAAATGCTGCTGAAAGCCTGATTAATAACCAGCTTGAATCAATAAGCACGTGTTATAAAAATAGCCATAAAAACTATTTCCATTGGACCGGCGAGCTGTTCATAACCATGGTCCTTGATTCAACGGGACAGGTAAAAACAATACACATAAATAAAAGCAAAAAAAGAAACAAAGTTCTTGAGAACTGTGTCATCAGTCATCTAAAACAGCTCATTTTTCAAAAACCTTACAATGGGAAAAATGTTGAAATTAAGATTAAACTTTCTATAAAATAATGTGCTGAAGCACCCAACTTATAAGAATGAAAAGGGGCATCCATAAGGGATGTCCCTTTTTTGATTAATTATTATGTTTTTAGTTCGTTACCGCATTATAGACCCACTCCCTGAACCGTGGACGGTAGTACATCCGGCGTTCAGGACTTTGAATCATCAATATGGCAATCAGTTCATTTTCAGGATCGACCCAGAAATAAGTCCCGGCTGCACCGCCCCACCAGAAATCGCCTATGGTTCCTTCCTTCCATCCGCTTTTCTTTATTCGAACGGCAACGCTTAGTCCAAAACCATACCCCTTTCCCGGCAGATACTTCGGATCATTCCATTCCGGTAGTTTCTCCATATGATCCGTTGTTATCAACTTGGCTGTCTGCTCCTTGAGAAATCTGCTATTGTTAAGTGCCCCGTTGTTCAAAAGCATTTTCACAAATCGGTAGTAATCCTCGGCTGTAGATACCAGGCCTCCACCTCCTGCAAGCTTTACAGGCCGTCTTGTTACATCCATCAGTTCATTTTCTGCATGCTCCGCGATTCTTTCAAGATTCATTTTTTTTACGTAAAACCCCGTGTCCTGCATACCCAGGGGTCTGAAGATATGACTTTCAAGAAACCGGTCCAATGTCATTCCAGAGACAACTTCAACCAACCTTCCAAGAACTTCGAAAGACCTGCTATATTCCCATCTTATCCCCGGTTGAAACATGAGAGGTATCCTGCCAAGTCTCTTTGTCATTACTTTTAATGTTTGATTTCTTGAATCAATTTCTGCATCAAGATACATATCCTTGATAGGAGATGATCCAAAGACTCCATAAGTCAAACCGGACGTATGCATCAGCAGATCCTTGATAGTTATTTCCCGTTGGACCGGTACTGTGTCTTTAATTTTACCATCTTCGATAATGCCCACTTTCATGTTGCGAAACTCAGGGAGGTATTTTGATACCGGATCGGATATATCCAACTTTCCTTTTTCATGCAGCAACAGTATAGCCACTCCGACTATCGGTTTTGTCATGGAATAGATACGGAAGATCGAATTCCTGGCCATGGGTATCCCTTTCGCCTTGACCTGCATACCGAAATTTTCAAAATAAACGATTTTTCCCTTTCGGGCGATAAGCGCGACCGCCCCAGGAATGATTTCGTTGGACACATCCGTTTGCAGGTTTTCGGATAGCTGATAAAGCTTTTTTGAGGATAATCCATAATCCTCGGGCACAACATCTTTGTATCCTTTTATCCTGGGTGAATCCATCGCGCAGCCTGCAAGCAATCCAACCAGCAGGAAGCATCCAATAAAAATACTAAACAGTTTTTTCATAATTACCTCCTTAATGCCCATCTGCCTTAAACGTTTCTTTTATTTCACGATGAAGCGCCTTCTTTCTTTCCGGCTGATGCCAGTATTTTTTCATTTCTTTAATTGCCTGCTCCAGCTTCCAGTTCTGCCGCTATATCCTGTAAAACGCCACGGTATATCCGGTCCGATCGCTTCCCCCTGCACAATGAACCATGATATGATCATTTTTATGCAGAAAATCGATCACGGCTGCAAGTTCTTCATTGGTCGGCAAATGCCGTGTTGACCATTCATATATCATTACATTCATCCCCAGCTCTTTAGCTGCATGGTGGTATTTTTCTTTACCGGTCAAGCTGATGAGGTGCACAATACCGTATTTTTTATGAACGTAACGGATAAATCTTTCGTCGGGCCTCCCGGACCCGTATGGTTTTCCAGGAACGACCACATCAAAATTATACGCCTGCTCAGGCAAATCGATTACCCATGATATTTTTCCCAAAAGAAGGGAACGGCGCGCGGAACCAGCGAGACTTGATTCCGAAATAAGACAACACAATAACTACTAAAAACAGTACTGTTATGGGAAAAATCAGCGACCGTATCCTTTTTGATGCTTTTTTCATGTATTAAAACCTAATGGCTTATGGTAATTGAATATTTTATTCACCTTTCTTCGGT
>JAFDFT010000349.1 GCA_019309685.1 Deltaproteobacteria bacterium | reverse complement strand
TTCGAGTTCAAGGAAAGTGATCCGCCTCAGGCGGATTAACCAAAGGAATACATTGAGTATTTCGAGGATTAATCCGCCAAAGCTCGGTGGCGGATTAAAATTTGAGCCTGTCGAAGACCCCGCTTACCGTGGACACAGCTTGTCTCGCCGTATCTCTTTGCGAAGGCGGAAAATCGGGCAAAATGGCAATTTATGGATGGACACTAGATAGGAGCCGATGAAAATCAATTCTTTATAGGTAAGGCTGTCAAAAACCTCAAAATCTTGCCACACTATCTGCGAAAACAGGGTCTTCCATCAGCCGTTTCGCAAATTGAAGATATTTCTGCGCAATAGCCCTGACAGCAAGCTGAAGGGCGTACGGCTTGACCGGCTTTTCCAGCAAATAGCTAACATCTGAAGCAATACACATGTCTACCACGTCATCACTTGCATTTCCGGTAATGATAATAGTGTCTTGATGGGCTGAAGGGTATTTCTCAGCAATAGCGTCAAGAAAATAAAAACCGCTTTCCCCTTTTAAGAAAACATCTAAAATAAAAATCGCGATGCTCGTTTTACGTCTCAGACAATACGCCTTTGCTTCATCAGCGCTGGTAAATTTCAGCACATCGCCCCACACATAAAACCGTTTTATAATATCAGAAATGACTTCACAGACACTTAAATCATTAAAGCGGAATAATATCTGATTTATATTTGGGGGGACACGTTGTTTCCCCCCAAACCCCTCTTCCGCTTGTTTCCCCCACCCCAAGGGGATGGGGTATTAAAAACCATAATAAAAATCAATCCTGAACTTGACCAGTATCGATATATTAATTTAGAATTAAAAAATAGTCAATATTCGGGTTATCAAAGGCAAAAAATTTAACAGAAGCGAAGAAAAAGACTTTTTTCTAGAAATTAGAAAATAAACGGTGAGTCTCTTGCATGTCGAAAAATCTAAACAAGACAATTGTCATTATAATAATCTGACGCCTCTTCAACAGAATCAAAAATTAGCCAGTCGTGATAAACCGTTACATTGCCTTTTTTTCTAATACGCTCAATGACTGTGCTTCCATGATATTCATAGCAATCTTTGTAATCAGGATATCGATTGATCGCTCTCATGTTGATATCACCTCCTTATTATCGATCACAATAATACACATATAAGACATACTTATGAGGATGAGTTTGATACGTATCGTATTGACTAAGCGGCAAAAGATTTCCTCACACTTGAGCCATATGGCAAATTTAAGGGATTGGAAGAAGATTTTATACAGTTTAATGAAAGCGGTACGATCGGTTCAAGTTCGCTTTCATTTTTTAATCGCCTTCTGAGCCGTCCAACGGCGCATGAATGAATCTGTGAAATCCTTGATTCAGATATATCAAGCACCTGCCCAATCTCCTTCATCGTCAACTCATCCATGTAATATAAAGAAATAACCAGGGCTTCCTTTTCCGGTAATTTTTCAATGGCATCTGCAAGGGTTGATTTTAATTCTTTCATTTGTACTAGAGTAGCAGCGTCTTCCGAATCTCCACAGGATAAATATCTGCCGATGTCTTCATTTGCTTTCATTGGAGCATGTCCGAGCTCATCAAAACTGACAAAAGCAATATTAGATAAATTTTTTATCTCATATAATTGCTCAAGATCGACCCCAATTTCTTCAGCCAACTCGCTGTCATTAGCCTCTCTTCCGAGCTTTCTTTCCAAGCTAAGATGTGCGTTGTCCAATTCTCGTGTTCTTTTTCTGTTTTTTCTTGACAGAAAGTCCCTTGACCTCAACTCACTAAGAATCGCTCCTTTAATCCTGAATACTGCATACGTGATAAATTTATTGTCCATTTCGGGATTAAACGATTCCAAAGCCTGCATCAAACCAATAGCCCCCACATTAACAAGATCTTCAACGTCAACGCTGGGAGGAAGATATTTTGAAAATCGATAAACGATTTTTTTTACATATGGAAGATATTCAGAAATCAGCCAATCCCTGGATGCCTGGTCTTCCCTGTTTATTTCTCTTATCCGCTTTTCTGCCAGCCCCATATCGATTTATTCTCCATTTTTTGACATATAAACAGATTAAATGAACGTTGCCTTGGGCTACGTGCTCTTATGTGTTTCTAAAAGCCCTTGTTTTTCCATTAACTTTATTAATAAGCAAAATTCATGCCATCGAAATTGGGTAAACTTGAGAACAATATAATCTATAAGATAATGGTATATTCTTTAGCAAATGCAGTACAGGAAAGATGTTTTTCTTAATTTTTCAATATGTTATGCTTTTTTTAAATCGATCTGAATTTATGTAATATTTTATGAATAAGTGATTTTTTAAAATTACACCCCTCAGGCAGGATCATTTATTGAAAATTCACACCTATCCAGATAAAAAAAATAGACTCAATTGACCTCCATTTGGCTGTGAGCCTTTTTGAATCACCTTTCCAAGACAATACAGGTGTGCTCCGGGATTTAAAAACATGGGATTTAGGAAAATCTTTTATATTCGGGCGAATGAATGTGGGAAAAATACTTATTATTTCTGGTTTTAACGTGAAATGAATGTTATAGATCAAACATAAACTATTTTCTTGACCTTTTATTAGTTGGGTTTTATTATCCAATCCAATATCGTATCAGCGAACTGCAGTTCGGAAGACTTCGCGACTGTTTCCAGTTATGACTCAACCGGGCTGAATGAGGTCTTGAAACTTCATATTAATGATTTCAGGACAGTTTTAAAAGGCAGGGCCAATATAGCCCCTGCCTTTTTTTATTCCCGAGCCTATTGACTTTTCTCTTAAAGACAATTGTTTCCGAACATTTGTTTTTACCGGCTTATATTTCTTCGCCAATCATAATATCGATATGCGCTTGCATATGTATGTAATGCCCGTTCCGCGGAATCGAATACAGGAATACCTGCATCTAGAATATCTTTTACAAGCTTTGCGTCAAAACCGGGAATTTTGACGATAACAAATGGCTTGTTAAAATCATTTTTCATTTGAATGATGGCTTCTGTGTATTGCTGGTTTGTGATTTCATCCATCCCAACGCCAATCATTACAACCGTATCAACGCCGGGATCCGCCGCCACGATCTTAGCTGCTTGTATATAGATATCTATTTCTAAAGAAGCGCTCATCCCTACATCAATGGGATTCTTAAGACTCGTACCCGTTGGTGGTACAAATTCCGCCAGAGCTGAGCGGGTTTCTGAAGCCATTTTCGCCATGGAAAGTCCCTCCCGGCCGCATGCTTCAGTTGCCGACACCGCCAAGCCGCCAGGCCCTGAAATAATTGCCAGACGGTTGCCTATATTTACCGGCAGCATTGAAAAACACATTATCGCGTCTGCCCATTGCTCAAAACCCGTTACCTGAATGACGCCTGTCTGCTGAACCACACCCCTCCACATATCTTTCGAGGTTGCCAGTCCGCCTGTATGGGAAGCTGAAGCCGCGCTTCCTTCCGGAGTGAGACCCATTTTCCATATGATCACCGGTTTTTTAAGAGAAGCCTCCTTAAGGGCGTTTATAAAATATCTTCCATCCCTGATCCCTTCAAGATATACCGCGATCAATTTTGTTTCCGGATCATTTCCCAAGTATATTAAAAAATCCGCTGTGGAAAGATCGCATTCATTCCCAAGGCTCACCGCTTTACTAAAGCCGAATCCAAGGTCAGACCCCATACGTCCAAGCATGTTTGATAAAGAACCACTATGCGAAATAAGGCCTACTCCCCCCGATTCCCTGGACAATTGAGGGAAAAACGAAAGCCCGGATTTAGGCGAATAGAGCCCCATGCCGTTTGGTCCGATCAGTCTCATACCAGAAGATCGTGCGACTCTTACAAGTTCCGACTCAAGGGCTATCCCTTCCTCGGTGCCGGTCTCCTTGTATCCAGCGGTAAAAAGTATCGCGCCTTTTACTCCTTTATCCGCGCAGTCCTTGACAACACTCAGCGCATGTTGATGGGGAACCAGCACAATCGCCAAATCCACAGGACCCGGAATATCCGATACCCTTTTATATGCCTTTATACCATCAATTTCGGTTGCGCTCGGATGAACTGCGTAAATTTCGCCTGGAAATTTTTGATCAAGAAGCGCCAGCAAAAAAAGTTTACCGGTTTTTAGGCCTCTTGGTAGTCCGATGATCGCCACCGACCTGGGATGATAAAGACTATCTATCTGAGCAATTAATTCTTGTTTTGAATTCATTCATCCTCCTGCACAATAATCTGATAGATTTAGTTAATGTTCCAATATTTTAATATACTGAAATATCTTTTTAGGCAATTACATAACCAGTTGCAATACATTAGATTATATGGCTGATTTATGATATATATTTTTTTACAAATTTGGATATATAAATATTTTTTGTTTTTGGATCATCTCAAAAAAAGTTGATGATCCTAATAGGGTTCAAGGG
>JAFDFT010000348.1 GCA_019309685.1 Deltaproteobacteria bacterium | reverse complement strand
AAGAATATACGGTCCGGGCAAAATGTAGGCGTGTACCGACAAATAAAAACCAATTGAAGATATAAAGACGATACTAAATATAATATACTTTCTTATCTGTTTAGGCATAATGGTTTTTTTGCGTTCTAACTCGTGCCCATCCATAAATTGCTATTTTGCCCGATTTCTGCGCCAGGTGGAACATCCGCCTTTAGCGGGCTCAAATTTTAATCCGCCACCGAACTTTGGCGGATCGCCTTCCTTGGACTCGAACAAAATATCTAATTTCTGGACGGACACTAACTCATAAATGTTATGTTATTATTTTTTGGTTCTTCTCCAATTTGGTTGGAGAAAAGATTCAAGTATTTATTTAAACAACGAATGTCGAATGCTGAATATCGAACACCGAATCACGAAAGTTTTCTTATATTTTTTGTCATTTTCCGACATTGTCTATTGTTGATGATATCGTAAAAAATAAAACCTGATTTTTTACATAAGTTTTAAGTGTTCGATTTTACGTTTTAGGTAGGTGTAATAATGCCAAAAGATAACGACTTGATACATGAAACATAAAACTTAAAACAGGATGAATTCGAGTTTATACGAATTCATCATCCTTCAATATTCGACATTCGTTGTTCATTATTCGATATTTTTCAATTCACTCAAACCTTGACTCCACTTTTCAGATATGAATCCTATTAGTATCATCAACTCTTTTAAAGATAATCCATATTTTTCAAAAAAATCGAAATGTGATGACAAAGTAAAAAGTTCAAGTTTCCCGCTTATAGCGGGATTTCCGCTTTGCTCCAACAAACGACGCAAATCCTGAGGAATGAGGCGTACTTCCCGTACGTCGAATGAACTCAGGATGCAACGCAACACAGTCCCGCCAAAGGCGGGATTACAAAGTCATCAACGGTTAAAACAGATCGCCCGAAAAAACAGCATTATCCCCCAGCTCCTCTTCAATCCGGATAAGCTGATTGTACTTGGCCACCCTGTCGCTTCGTGACATGGAGCCTGTTTTGATTTGCCCGCTGTTTATACCAACGGCGAGATCAGCAATAAACGTATCTTCTGTTTCTCCGGACCGATGAGATATTACTGTTGTATAGCCGGCCTGATTGGCCATTTCGATGGTATCTAATGTTTCTGTCACTGTTCCGATCTGATTCAGCTTGATCAAAATTGAATTGGCAATTCCTCTTTCAATGCCTTTTTTAAATATCTGCGGATTAGTTACAAAAATATCATCCCCAACAATCTGGATATAACATTCAAGTCGATCGGTCATGGATTCCCATCCGCTCCAGTCCTGCTCAGCAAGACCATCTTCAATTGAAAGAACCGGGTATTTATGAATCAAATCTTCATAGTAATCGATCATTTCTTTAGACGAAAGGCTTCGGTTCTCTGATTTCAGATGGTATTTGCCATTCTTGTAAAACTCACTTGCGGCTGGGTCCATGGCAAGTCCGATATCCTTTCCCGGTGTGTATCCAGCAGCCTTTATCGCGCTGATAATAAATTTTATTGCTTCTTCGTTTGATTGTAGATCCGGTGCAAAACCGCCTTCATCACCAACCGCCGTACTGTGCCCTTTACTTTTTAAAATTTTCTTTAACGCATGAAATGTCTCAGCGCCCATCTGAACCGCCTCAACAATATTTTTAGCGCCAAAAGGTACGATCATAAATTCCTGCAGGTCAAGGTTGTTAGCAGCGTGTGCGCCCCCGTTTATGACATTCATCATCGGAACAGGAAGGCTTCTGGCATTGATCCCCCCCAAATACTTATACAAGGGAAGTCCGTATGCCGATGACGCGGCCCTTGCCGCGGCCATGGATACACCCAAAATCGCATTGGCCCCAAATTTTGCTTTGTTTGGTGTTCCATCAAGCGCTATCATCCGTTGATCAAGAGTCATCTGATCAGCCGCATCCATGCCCATGATCGCAGGTGCGATTTTTGTTTTCACGTTCTTAACGGCCGTTGAAACCCCTTTCCCATCAAATCGTTTCATCCGCTTATCGCGAAGCTCCAGCGCCTCACGTTTACCTGTTGATGCGCCTGAGGGAACAGCCGCCCTCCCAACAGCACCGCAGGCAACATAAACATCAACCTCCACTGTTGGATTGCCCCGTGAATCAATTATCTCCCTTGCTTTGATATCAATAATCTCTGTCATGACTCCTCCCAAAAATTGCAATGGATTAACCGCTCTATAATCCAAAGTTATGCCTTTTGCTTACCCTTGACAAATTTACAGAAGATGTTACTCTGCTAAATATTTTATGTCAAGACAAGGGATGATAATAATAGGATTTTTTGGCTTTTTTAGAATAAATAAGAGTTCAGGAATGCAATCATGGAAAAAATAAATTTGTATTCAAACGCGCATATTTTTGTTGCTGCCATTAGAATACTACATCATTTAAATAATGCCGCCCCTTCTATCGAAGAGGTTTGTGAATTCATATCATTTTCCATTGAACAAGGAAACTTTCTTTGCCGAAAGCTGACGGACATGGAAATTATAGACGTTGTTGAAGGCTCGTACGGAACAAGACTGTTTATTAAAAACCACTTAAAGCTGGAAGACATCCAAACCGACGAACAAGAGGACAAACTGGACCAGGAACTCACGAAATTTCAAGAGAGTCAAAAAGAAAAAACAAAGAAATTAGAGTCCTTCCATGCGGAGCAGGAGGCAAAGAAAAAAAATCGCTTTTCCGATCTCGAAAAAAAACTTCAGGAAGAAATTAAAAAGAAAAGTACCTAATCTTTGATACCGGATCCATGATCCTCGATTCCGGCAAAAACAGTTCAATCCTCATATGACGTTCCCGTTTTTCGTGCCTTGCTTAAGCTCACTCGAGACACGTTGTTCTAAAAACAATAAATTAGACAGGATCAACAGGATTGTGAGGATTTTTTGATATTCTCCTTTTCCGGATGAAAAGGAGAATACGCAATCCGCTAACGCGGAAGAAAACCTATGAAAATGATTCTTATTTTTCTTCGCCGAAGGCGAATAGAATTCATTTGCTTTCTTCCGGAAAGCAAATGAAAATATCCTGTCTATCGTGCTTGGCCCGTTAAATCTTCTTTAGTAGTTATTTAACCGGGGTTGATCCTGTCTAAAAAAATATAAAATTTAAGCCTTTCTCCGTTTCCCCCTTTCACCGTTTCATCTTTCCCCTTCGCCCCTTACCCCGTTCCAACAATCGTAACTTCAATTTTTCTGTTCCGCGGCTTATTATCATGGTTGATGGCGACAACCTGTTGCCATGTGCCGAGTTTCAGCCCTCCCCTTCTAACCGGCAAAGAGATAGACGGCCCTAAAAGTGCCGCCTGTACATGGCTGTGCCCATTCCCGTCATGCCAGGCCTCCTCATGTGCGTAGGCTTGACCTGGTGGCGCGAGACTGTTAATGGCCCTTTTCAGATCCTCAACCACACCAGGCTCATATTCAATGGTGGTAAGCGACCCTGTTGACCCAATCACTGTCGCGAAAAGACTTCCATTTTCAACTCTGGATCTCTGTACCAGCCGATGTAAATCATTCGTTATATCGGAAATATCCGGACCGGTTTTCAAACTGACTTCCAATGAATCATAAAAAGCAAAAGCCGATTCCATCATCGTCCTCCTGTAATTTTTTTTTATTAACCGCCCGTGACCTAAGGAAATCCCGTTATTCGGGGCTCGCTAAAGCTCGCTAGAAACGCAGAGTTCACAGAGGAATACTTTTTCTCTTTATTCCTTGAAAAGGGTAATCAAGAGAAGTTGCTGTTTTTCTTATTTTCCATCTCAGAAAATAAGAAAAA
>JAFDFT010000347.1 GCA_019309685.1 Deltaproteobacteria bacterium | reverse complement strand
GGATCAGCACTATAAATAGAATATCAAATGTCTCCTTTATAGTTTTATAAAGTGCTGCTTCGCCGCTCAAAAAAAAGGAATTCCTACACTATCAAGTTAAATGAAATATGTTGTCGATAAACACGGCAATCCTAAAGAAGTCATCATCCTTTTTGAGGACTTTAAAAAAATTGAAGAATTGCTTGGTTTAGATTTAAATGAAAATACTATTGCTGATTTAAAGGAAGCACGCAAGGACAGAGAGTCTGGAAATATCAAAGCTTACGTTGACCTGGATTCAATCTAATGGCTACATTAATCGTTCATCGACAAGCCGCAAGTATACCCTCTCCTTTCACCTTCCCTGCCCCGTTAAATTTGCGGTAGCAACAGCGTAGCGTATTTATCTGGGGTCACTTTGAGCTTTCACCCTAAGCTTCAAGCATTTTAGGCACTTTAGTTCATTTTAGGCATTTTAGGCATTTCTTTGCTCTGCCACCAAATCTCCATCACCTGTCACCGCACACCACGAATCAGATTTTATGCACGTTCTGCATCGACATCCTCCCCCATTACTATAACCGCACAGCCTATTCTTCTCATCTATACCTCTGATGTGTGACTCTCTTAATAAATGTTCTGTTTTTCAGAACTTTTTTATTGACAAATTGATCCATAATTCATATTAATATCGTATGCATATAATCGCCCGAAAAATGCTGATAGATTTTTCAGCAAAATACCCGGATTCGGGAAAGCCGCTGGAAAGTTGGTGGACAATATGCAAGAAAAATAATTTCTCTTCTTTTAATGAATTGAAAAAAACATTTGGTACAGCAGATATTGTGGGCAAATGTGTCATTTTCAACATTGGCGGCGGAAAATACAGACTGATAGTCAGGATCAATTTCTTAGCCCACCGAATGTGGATTAAATATATTTTACCGCACGCTAAATATGAGAAACTTAATTTGAAGGAGGATTCAAAATGCCGGCCCTAAAAGAATGTGATTATAACGACTTGTATCCGCTAAAAATTATCAAAAATAATCGAGATTATAAGCTTGCACTCAAATCTCTCGAAGCCGTATTTGATAAAACAAGCGGAAACCTGGCAGAATATGCAGAAACCCTAACGGTTTTAATCGAACATTATGAGTCAGAACACTTTCCAATGAAAGACTCCAACGGTGTTGAGATATTGAAATTTCTTATGACCCAAAATGGCCTCAAGCAGAAAGATCTGGTCGGTATTGTAGGTGCGAAATCGTCCGTTTCCGAGATACTCAACGGCAAAAGATCATTAAATCTTCAACACATAAAGACATTGGCAGATAAATTTAACGTTAAACCTGCAACATTTATATAGCTCCTGCCGCAGAATTATCCACACCAGGCCTGGGTTGTGAAACGGACTTGTCCCGCCGGCCTATGCCGTGTGACGGAAATCAAGCATTGGGGCTTAGTTAAATCCCCTTAGGGCTATTCAACCATTTGACTAATCGACCATTTATCCATTTGACCAACACGAAGTGTATTTCACCGGGGCCCACTGTCCTCTGTCTTTAGCCCTCCGTTCTCTGTCTTCTTCTTTCCGTTTTCCTGCCCTTTTTATCCACCGATGCGTTGTGGCGGACTGACCTCAGACCTTCTGATTTTCTAACCTTCTTAACTTCTGATCTCCTGAACCCTGATCTCCGACCTCTGACCTCTATCCTAATTCCTCTTTCCTCTTTCCTCTTTCCTTCATTTCCTGATCTCCGTCCTCTGTGTCCCGGAAACTTATAAATCAATGGACATCCCGAAAAATTACTTTAGCTTTAAACTTTATCCGCCACCGTACTTTGGCGGATTTAGTTCACTTCAAACTCTTGATAATCTGTCTGTGTTCATCTGTGTTCATCTGCTTCCCAAAAACATAATAATTCGAACGTAGTAGATTCGGTGAATGCGGCAATCCCGCAGGGCAACTCATCTTGAAAAAAAATATACGATGTCTGCATTTTGGTGAATGTTCAGTTTTGTCGAATAAAGTGTAACATTTTGTAATCAGCTATAAACCAATATTCCAATGGATGTCCCCAACTTTCTCGGTTTGGGTGCTAAGATATATTCATTCTTCATCCTCCCAAAAACTCGCAAAACTTACCGGATTTCTAACACGCAATCGATCAAATCCGACAAGTCTATTTATCAAAATATCATAGTGAGTTCACCAAATTTCAAGCCTGCTGAATTACCCAAAATAGCCTTGAGATGAAATGGGTAAAAAGCGAAATAACGACTCAAATTTTACACATGTTCTATACCATCGGCCTCATTGTTTGCCGCAGATAATGTTTTTCATTTTTAAAAACTTGATAATCTGTGCCTATCCGTGAAGATCCGTGTCCAACCATGAACCAAAAAAAACGGGGAAATTTCTCCCTCCTTTTGTATGCATGCCCATTCGGTAAAATTTTGTCACAAAAACCGACTATTTTTGTAAAATTGTCATGGGAAAATCAGCCACCACCAATGGCGAGGAGTGTCCTTCTGCTCCAGGGGAAATTCTTTGGGACATCGGATGTTGACCTTGAAAACCGCTTTATTCCCCTCCGCAATCCGGATGCACTATTTGGCCCGGCTTCCGGCAGGGACAAATGATCTCGTTAATCCCGTAGATCCTGCCTGCCCCGCTAAATTTGATAAACAGCGAAGCGGATTTAGCTTGGGTCTAATATGTCCTTTCTATTTTCGCGGGAAACGGTAGAAACTTTTCAATTCTCACCGGCAGAACCGGTGGATTAATAAGGATTTAGATAAATTCAAAGATCAAGATTTCGATCCGCCCTTTCATTGGTGACCCCACCTTTATATCTTTTATATCTTTCCGCTGAAAGAAAGGCATAAACAGCATAGGATGTCCCCAAGATCTAAAACCCCCCAAAATGACCCACATATTAAATCGGCGTTCATACATAATTGACAAATACATAAGCATGGGATAAGTTATTAAACAATCGCAATTTCTATCAAAATCCAACATACTCAGAAAAAAAGGAAAAAAAGATGGAGCTATTTTTAATTAAGTACATAAACAAAATGTTAAAAAAGGCAAATTATGAATATGACGCGGCTACTCATTCTTGGTGTGCCAGCGTTGATGAGTTGCCTGGCGTTTATGCACAGGCTGACACTATTGAGGATGCACGCTCTGAGCTTGCTGAAATAATTGAAGAGTATGTATTTGTATCGTTGCAAGAAGGACATCCACTACCGGAATTCAAAAACTTTCGCCAAGTCGCTTAATAAAAATGCCCAAAATTAATCCCATCTCAAGAAAGGAATTAATATCTAAGCTTAAGGCATTGGGCTTTGAAGGTCCTTTCAGAGCAACAAAACATCAATATATGATTAAAGAAAAGCATAAAATATTTATTCCGAATCCACACGGAGATAAAGATATCGGCATACCTCTTTTAAAGAAGATTATAAGGCAGATTGGAATAACACAGGATGAATTTATCAAATTATGAGATGAGATACTAAAGCAATGCAAACAAATTGTTGAATTTAGTCACTTCTCACTTTTTTCACTTGAACTGATCTGAGTAAAACTGAAGTGAGGAATTTACCCATAATAGCCTTGAGCTGAAATGGGTAAAAAAATTTATTGGCAAGAATACATTTGGCTTGGCCCACCCCCAAATTTCCATCACCTGTCACCGCACACCAAGAATCAGATTTTATGCACGTTCTGCATCAACGTCCCCAACCTACTATTTTAACCTGTTTGTCAACGCATTCTAAAAAATCATTGCCGTAACCATTGTTTCCTTTATGTTTTTGCAGAAAGAAAATCA
>JAFDFT010000346.1 GCA_019309685.1 Deltaproteobacteria bacterium | reverse complement strand
GTTGGCTAACGTCAAAACGGCCAGGTGGTCGTCCCTGATCTCTAGTTTTATTTCTTGGTAGTTCATTTTTAGCCTTCTGTTGGTTAATTTCTGAATTGAGTATGATATTCGAGAGAATTCAATTTAATTGAATTGATAAAAACTATCTTTTTGTGAATGGAATTTAACAAAATCGACCTTTGTATGTCAAGCCGGACTCTCAATCGCATGAAGTTGTGGGGAAGTCCACTGACTTGATTTGGGCGTGTTTGGCTGCGGAGATTGATCCGTTTTTTATTTATACTTTCTAATCTTCCTGCCCCCACAAATCCGGATAAAACCTTTTGATAAAAGGATCCACAAAGTTTACTTTCAAGCCGATGGTTCGAAAAAACAGATCGAAAACACCAAGGGGCACAAGAATAAGAAGCATATAAGCGCTAAAAAAGACGGGTAAAAACCCGCGATTCATTCTTCGAATGGACGCAAAATTGTTTTTGATAAAAACCGGCAGAAAAAGATATTCGAACAAATAAAAAATGAGCATAGGAAAAATTGTCAGCCACGCAAACACCATAAATCGGTTATTGATAAATTTACGATCACCAATCCAATCCCTGAAATTATGCGCGGTATACGTATACGGCCTGTCGCTGGAAACGCCTTCAATAAGCCATTTTACCCATAAATAGGAAATCACATAGGCGGTAATGGTATCGATATCCCGCACCGGCCTGAAATGGCTGATATTTACCCCATAGATGGTATTGACCTTTACAGTCCGGATCTTCGCACCGATATCACCTGTCTTTACCAGGATCTCAGTTTCTGTGGCATATCGTTCGGTTGTTAAATGGAATTTTTTGATCAATGAAAGGGGATAAAGCCGGAATCCGCACTGGGTGTCTTCAATAAACTGATTGGCAGCAAGAGATATAAAAAACCGGGCAATATGCATGGAATTATATCTTCCCCTTGGAATTTTTTCCTTTTCATGCATTCGTGATCCGACAATCAGATCTTTGGGATATTGTTCATGGGCTTTGATAAACTTAGGGATATCATCCGGATCGTGCTGTGTATCCGCATCCATGTTGATTGCCACATCATATCCATCTTCAATAGCCTTCTGAAAAAGCAGTTTCAGCGCGTGACCCTTTCCTTGATTACGATCAATTTTTATCACCTCAGCGCCGGCTTGAGACGCTGCTTTTGCGGTATTATCTTCTGAGCCGTCATCTGCCACTATCACTTTTGAGACATGCTTTAACGCACCGGTCACCACCTGATGGATTGTGTTGCCGGCTTTATAGGCGGGTATGATGATACATATTTTTTCGGATATCATATTTTTCTGTTTTTCGTTTTCCATACATAATTATATTGAAGAATAATGGCAGAATTTTGCCATAAAATTTTTATTTACAGGGTTTAGTGTTATTAGTCGAGCAAATTCTTGCTTTAAAATGCTGAATATATGCTTAAAATTATCTCCACAATTAGCACCAAAGCGCCCTTGCACAAAAGGCTATCTTCTGTTACATAATTTCCAATCTCTCGATATAAAAAGGTATTTTCATGGAATTTAAAGATAAACGGGTAATCGTGACAGGCGGCACCAAAGGTCTGGGTAAGGCCATTGCCTCAACATTCGCTCAAGCTGGTGCTTGGGTGGCGGCAAATTATCATGCGGACACTAAAAGCGCGGAAACAGCGGAATCAGAGTTGAAACAGATTACGAATAACGTCATTATCTCCAAAACAGATGTTGCTTCAAAAGATGAAGTTGATAAATTTATCAAAAGCGTCATAAATCAATGGGAACATGTGGACATTCTGGTCAATAATGCCGGAATTATTCGGGATAAATTTCTCATGTTCCTTGGCGAAGACGATTGGGATAGTGTTATAGAAACCAATCTAAAAGGAACCTACCTTTGTTCAAGAGCGGTAATCAAGCCCATGATCGCTCAAAAATTTGGAAGAATCATTAATATGACTTCTCCCAGTGCCGTTACCGGCAGGGCCGGACAGACCAATTATTCCGCGTCAAAAGGCGGGATTATATCGTTTACCAAATCTCTTTCAAAAGAAATCGCGCGGAAAAGGATGTGCTTTCCGGTCTCATACCTATGGGGAGGTTTGGAAGCCCTGATGATGTTACCGGCGCTGTGCTTTTCCTGGCTTCCGCGAAAGCCGGGTACATTACCGGACAAGTGTTAACCGTAGACGGTGGTCTCACATAAACACAAATACTATTTGAGTTGGCATAAAATGAAATGGGTAGAAACAGAAGAAACCGTGAGGTTTAACGAAATCGATCAATGGGGGATCGCGTGGTACGGACACTATATCGCCTGGTTTGAAGCCGGCCGGATGGCTCTATTAAAGCAGGTAGACCTGCTTCCGGAACAGATTGTTGAGCTTGGATATATCGCGCCAATCATTAAGTTAAACTGTGATTTTAAAAAACCGGCGAAATTTGGTGACAGAATCATTATCAGAACCACTGTCATAAAACCGGAAATAGCGGCTCTGATTTTTAAGTTCGAAGTGATAAGGAAAAAGGACAACGAACTTCTGGCCCGTGGTGAAACAACCCAAGTTTTATTAAACCTGGATAACACAATGATTTACCGTATCACAGGAGAACTTGAAAAGCGGATAAAAAACATGACCGACTTCTGCAAGTCTTCAGAATAATCACATCAAATTAAAGATATCATCAATAATTTTTCTTTTTCCCAGGTTTTTAGATGATTAAAAAAACTCCAAAACGGGTCGTTATTACTGGGCTCGGCATTATCACTTCCATTGGAGAAACCATGCCATCTTTTGAAAATGCTCTGTTTGACGGCAAATGCGGAATTGACCAGGTTTCTATTTTTGACACCCAGGGTTTTCCGACCCAAACAGCCGGCCAGGTAAAAAATAATGATCTCAAAGCGCATTTCCAGCCCAGAGATATCAAACGCGCCTCGCGCTGTGATCTCTTAGGCCTGATTGCCGCGGAAGAAGCTTTTTCAAACGCTGGAAATCTGCTGGAACGCTATCAGCCGGATGAAATTGGCGTGGTGCTTGGCGGCGGCGCGGGCGGTATGCTTTCATGGGAGAACTATCGGCGAACCGCGTGGGAAGGTAATAAAAACCCGGAAGCCTCACCAGTACTGGCCGCTTCTCCAGGCACATTGACCGATCTTATCGGTAATCGATACGGCCTTTCAGGAATCCGATCCACAGTGACAACTGCTTGCTCATCAAGCGCCACAGCTATTGGCTACGGGTTTGACTTGATCCGGTCTAAAACCCAGAAAGTTGTCATCTCCGGAGGAAGTGAGTCCTTATCAGAGCTGACATTTGCCGGATTTAACTCATTGAAGGTAACAGACCCATATTTTTGCAGACCTTTTGATAAAAATCGGCAGGGCATTTCTCTGGGAGAGGGTGCTTCCATTCTCGTTTTAGAAGATTATCATCATGCTCGGGATCGCGGCGCAAAAATATGGGGGGAAGTGATGGGATATGCCATTAATTCAGACGCTTTTCATCTTACATCTCCTGATCCAAGCGCCCGAGGTGTCAGCAGGGTGATGATCACTGCACTTGAGAATTCCAGCGTCCAGCCTAGTCAGGTAGATTACATTAACGCCCACGGCACCGCCACAAAAATCAATGATAAAATGGAAACTAAAGCCATAAAGAACGTATTTGGTAAAGACAAAGCCGGATCTTTGGCCATCAGCTCAACCAAGTCTATGGTGGGCCATTGCCTGGGAGCGTCCGGTGCTATTGAGGCAGCGGCAACTATCCTGGCGCTGCAGAATCAGATGGTTCCGCCCACCATACATTACGAAACATCAGATCCGGAATGCGATCTTGACTATGTCCCCAACCATTCCCGAGCCATGGAAATAAGAATTGCTTTAAGCAATTCATTTGCGTTTGGCGGAAATAACACTTCCATTGTATTTGGAAGGGCTCCGAACTAAATGGATAATAAAGTAAACATATCAGATATTGCAATAACAGGAATTGGTGTGATTAGCGCTCTTGGCATTGGCAAAGATGCCTTCTGGAAGAACTGTAAAAGTGCGAAAAACGCCATATCACAAATAGATACATTTGATACCAGCAGTTTACGTTCCAATGTGGCGGGATGTGTATCGGGCTTTTATCCAAAACAATATATGCCGGCCATGGCATACAGAAGGATGAGTAATATTTCACGCATGGCCGTTGCCGCCAGTGTTGAAGCGCTTAAGGACTGCACCCTGTCACCGAAAAATACGGACAAGGACAGAATTGCAATTATCATGGGAACAGCGGACGGCTGCAGTTCCCATGTGGAAAAGTTTTACATGAGCCTTTTGCAAGACGGCCCCCGGGGCACTCAACCCTTTTACTTTCCTGAAACTGTTCCCAATGCCCCAGCAAGCCATATTGCCATGTTTCATGGTATTACCGGACCGAACTCAACCTTTTCTCAAAACATGATTTCAGCGGAAAATGCCATACTGTTCGCAAGAAACCTGCTTGCTCTGAATCAAGCCGATATAGTCATGGTCGGCGGAGCGGACGAAATATCAGCCATGCAGTATATCTGCTATGATTCCCTTCATGGGATTCAAAAAGTAAAAACAAAGGCAAGTGATGATATTTCACCTGTACACGGAAACGGTTTTTTTCTTGGCGAAGGAGCCGGAATGTTGATCATGGAAAGACTTGAATCAGCAAAAAAACGGAACGCGAAAATCTATGGGCTCCTCAAATCAGGCATCATTACCAGCGGAAAAGGTGCCATTGGAAAGTACGAACCTGATATTACACACCTGAGCCGTGCGATGTCTCACGCACTTTCTGAAGCGGGCATGAAACCTTCAGATATTGATCAGTTCAATGTGTCCGCTAATTACTGCAAGGAACTGGATCAGGGTGAATATACACAGCTAAAAAAAATATTCGGATCAAGTATAAAGGTGACGCCTATAAAATACCTTATGGGTGAATTTGGAGGAGCGGGTATTATTCGGGCGGCGGCATCTTTACTTAGCCTTTATCATCAGATTTCACTTCCCACAGTCCATTTGGAAACATTAAAAGATAAAACCCGGCAACCCCTTGAATGGAACATCCATTCTTCTAATGAAGTAAAGACAGCTTTGATGACGTCATCGACCTTTGGCGGCAGCAGCAGCTGTTTTGTTTTTACAAAAAGCGAAAATGAATAGCCGTTTAAAAGTACTCCTTATCTCACCAAATGTGGAATTTCTACCGGATCCTGTTTTCCCTATCGGCCTGGCCTATATCGCAGGCGCTTTAAGAGAAAACGGGATACCTTTTAAAGTACTGGATCTTTGCTTTGCCAAAGACTTCGAAGAGGCTATTACATCTGCCATCTCATCATTGAAGCCTGATCTCATAAGCCTTTCCATTAGAAATATCGACAATGTCAGTTATCCGGCATACACGTCTTATCTGCCATTTTACCGTCAGATCATTCAAACCATCAGAAAGCAAAGCGACGCGCTTATTGTTCTGGGAGGCAGCGGCTTTACACTGCTTCCTGATGCTGTGATGGCCCATCTTCAAGCAGATATTGGTATTCAGGGAGAAGGTGAATCTGTACTTATCCGACTGATTGAGGATCTCGAAAAAAAAGACACCCCCATTCACGGTATCTATAATACGTCACCTGAAATCATCAATAACCTGGATGACCTTCCGCTTCCTGACAGATCTGGTTTTGACAATAAAGACTATCTAACCTACGGCGGCATGGGAAATATTCAGACCAAAAGGGGGTGTCCTTTTAAATGTGTTTACTGCACCTACCCGATTATCGAAGGCAGAAATATGCGGCTTCATGACCCAGGGGCCGTATGTGATGAAATTGAAACAATGCTTTCAGATGACATTGATACGATATTCATTGTG
>JAFDFT010000345.1 GCA_019309685.1 Deltaproteobacteria bacterium | reverse complement strand
GTAACGGAGTAACAACATATGGAGGGTATACACGTGAACTTCCGTGATCTCCGGTATTTTCTGTATCTGCCAGTTTCCCCACAACCAAAATTTTCTCAGCCGAAGCTGGGAGGGGGAGGATGTTGTCTTTGTTTTTCAGCAGCACCATTGATTTTTCTGCAGCATGACGCGCCAACTCCATATGGGATTGACAGGCGATATCTTTTTTGGAATATCGGCGAATGTCGGGCTGGTTTGAAAACTGGATGAGTGTCGATATAGTCCGTGTTACGGCATCATTTAAAACCTCCATGGAAACGGCGCCTTTCTTAACGGCTTTTTTCAATTTCTTGCCGTATTTTCTCGGTATGGGCATTTCAACATGACACCCTGCATTAGCGGCCTTGGCACTATCGTGGATGGCCCAGAGAAAATCGGAGATAACAAAACCTTCAAACCCCCATTCTTTCATTAGAATATCTCTAAGCAGCCTTTTGTTTTCGCATGCGTAGTCACCGTTGACTTTGTTATACGCTCCCATAACCGAGGCAGCTCCTCCGTCAATACACTTTTTAAAATGGGGCAGATACACCTCATAAAGTGCCCGGTCCTCTGTCTTTACATCGACCTCGAAACGCATGTTTTCCATGCTATTGAGAGCGAAATGTTTTATACAGGCAATGACATTGTGCTTTTGCACCCCTTGGGTCAATGCCAGTCCCATTTCCCCCTGAAGGAACGGGTCTTCGCCATAGCTCTCTTGAGCCCTGCCCCACGCAGGATGTCTCAGCAAATTAATACATACGCCTCCAAAGTAATTGGCGCCGCCGGCCCGAGCCTCGATGCCGATGACTTGTGCAATGCTATTCTCCAGCTCCCGGTCAAAACTCGCTGCACGCGCAATTGTAACGGGAAAACAGGTTGAGTCGTGCATGACTACTCCCCTGGGACCGTCGGAAAATTTCAATTTAGGTACCCTTAGTCGTCTGACTCCTCCCGCACACCAGGGAACAGTATTGTAAAGTCTTTTCCTTCGGAAAATGAACCACGCCTCCTTTAAGGTTATTTTCCCTGTTACGATGCGAATTTTTTGATTTAAGGAGAGCCGATTGAAAATACGCTGAACCATCTTTGTTGTTTTTTCTGTAATCTTAAATTTATCCATCATCAGTACTCCTTGTGACCAGGCAAACCAGGTTCTTCGGTGAGTTTCTTGCGTCCGGCTTCATCTATGAGGGACTCGTTAACCCACCCAATTCACCGGGACCTATTTTGATTTTATTGATTTGCATTTCTCGTGATTGTGAATGCAATTGACCGTTACTTCAACCTGCATATGTGTCTTCCAGTTTCCTATAACGGGCTAACAGATAATTCATGTTATCGATTTGTTCAGGTTTTGGCTGACAAATTGATTTTTCGTCTTTTGTTACAAATATATTAAACGCTTCCTGAGATGAAATATTTATTATTTTTGCCGCACCGCTGATAGCACATCCCATAGGAGCGGCCATATCAAATGAATTGATGGAGTATGTTTCAGTATTGAAGGCATCAGCGATCCACTGACGCATCACCGGACTTTTTGCTCCGCCGCCTACAACACATAATTTTTCAGGAAGACCCAAGTGCCCTGAATGCAGTTTTAAGGACAGGGCCTGTGAAAGATGAAGCGATCTGATGGTTGTTTGTTCGTCGTCAGGGGAAAATTCATCGCAAATAATGCCACTCTTTTTCAACGGAACGGATTCATCCATAAGATAAGGCAGCATCAGTTTTTCTTTTTTCGATAAACGAAGACTTCCCACAGCTTCCGTATATAATTTCCAGTCACCAGTTCCTCTTAAGGCACTGCTGCCTTTCCGGATAAACTTTTTATGGAAATAATCATGCACTTTCCCGCCATTGGTAATGACCGACAGGGCCATGGCTCTTTTTCCCGCATAACCGAAAATATTATATTCTCCACTTTCTGAAGCAACGATAGAATCCATCACACCGTTAACCGTATAGCTGCTTCCCATAGAGATCACCGTATTCCCGCCACAGCCCATTAGCGTGGCCGGATTATCCCCAGTGCCGGCAAGAATGATCGTATCCGGACGCATGTGAAATTTTCCGGCAAAGTAAGGATTTATTTTTCCAATAGCAGTATCATAATGCACCATATCTCCGATTTTATCAGTAAGTGATGATCGCCCCATATTTTTCAGGTAAGTATCGGCAGCTGAAATCACCGGATGACTCCACCCCGGCTCTTTGATATCCAGATGATTCAGGTTGGTACCCCAGCCGTCGCCCGTATCCACCGGGGCTAATTCTCCTGCCAGAATAGATGTGATAAAAGCGCTTAAAAGAAATATATGTGATGTGTGTTCATATTCCGTAGGTGATTCTTTTGCCCATTTTAATATCTGAGCTGCAGGAAACCGCAACTCCGCCCGGTTACCAGTCAGCGTATTGATACCGCCAAATTTTTCTAATGAATCCGTCAGATACTGTACTTCTTCAACCGGACTTCTATCTTCCCAGATGGGCGACGTTTTTCTGCTGAAGCATTTTTCGAGTTGATCAACCAGGGTTTTCTCAGGATCCAGGCGTTTAATTATTTTTTTGAACAGTTTGTTTGTATAGATGGTGCAATGCTGCATGCCGTCTGTTTTAATCGACCGGATGTTAGATAAATCAATGCCGTCCCGGTTTAGCTTTTGAAACGTAAAATCAATCGCTTTTACCAGCATACATGGAGATGTGTGTCTTACATCCGCCGAATCTGACGGCAGGACGCCGCCCTGTGTTTCATATTCGGGAAAGGTGCTGTCGTAACCAAACATGTCGGTGTAATGAATGGCGCATGAATCTAAATCAAGGACAACCATTTTAACCGATTGCGTGCTAAACTCTATGCCCAGTGAATACATAATATGGCTAACGCCTCTAATGAGCGTAAATAAAATGAAAAACTTTTACTAATTACATAGGGATTAACGGTATAGCTTAGTTTATTCGTATTTTTGTATATCTTCTATAGATGAGGTATAAATAGCATTCTTTATTTTCATTTTATTTACCCTCCGGGAAAGCCGATGATACCCCATCTTCTGCGTTATCAAGGATTTGCAGTAGATTATTACGGCTTCACCCTTGATGCTTTGTCGGAGCGAAGCTTAGATCCCGTCGCCGGGGAATCTGAAGCACCCTCAACTTTCGCTCAATTGAGGTAACGCTCAATTCGTTTTACGGTATTGTTCGTCAAAACATTCATGGGCCTTAAGTACGGCATGCCGCATCACATCTTCCGCTTTCGCCGTTTCCCGCTTTTTGAGACAGTTTGCCAGAAAATTATAGTCGATTGTTTCGGCGGCAAACTCACAGGCATCCCAGCTGAGAATACTGCGGATAATCCTGTCAATACCTTGTTCTTCAGTGTCATGGGCACGAACCTGCATATCATGGCCTTTCCAACCATTGTATCCCGCCTGCTTTATGAGTCCAGCAATTGCTATGTTCATTCCATTAATCCTTGCGCCATGATCGATATCATATTTGCCAGGGCCCCCAAGGATTAGACCATCATTGTATCCCTGACTATTGATATGCATATGAACAAGCATCTTATTATCAATTTCTTCAACCGTGTCATAGACATGATCAAGCCCGATCATTTCTGAATGCCCAAACTCCTTGTTCACCCCCTTATTCATAAGATCGATGCCAAATTCCTGTTCCACTTTTTTCCAGAAGACGATCGCGCTGGCGACTGTTGGCAGCAGCATGGCCGGGTGGCCTTCATTGGGCTTGGGTTCAATGGCAATAGATGCCGACGCTTGCAAGATCATATCCATATGAACCATTCCACAAAACAATTGTCGGGGGAACTTCTGCATGCCACGTTTTTTTCATTTTTTCATAGACAAGCCGTACCGCCTGTTTAGCATAGGTATCGGCCATCTGCCTCTCATCAGGGTTTGGAGAAGCAATCCCTCCATATGGGAAATGCCGATGCGCTCCAGGAGTTGCCATGGCAAGAGAAATCCCGCTTTTAACCATCGCATCAGCGATAGCGGATGCATTTTGTTCGTTATATTCATAGTCATAATGGATTTCAAAACCAAGTTCGATGTGTTCAGGCAATCGAGGTTTTATCTTATTTTGAATCAGTTGAATCTTACCGATGGTATCCAGTTGTTCGCTGCTCCATCCGGGGCGTGTATCCGGTGGTGTAAATCCGCCTTTACCGGAATTAAATGTCCACGCACAAATACTGTGATATGATTTTATATTCATTTGAATTTAGGGTCTCCTATTATACCAGATTCCTTTCAGGTTATATCCGTGATGAGTGGGACGTTGTTTCCTATGTTATTCCTGAGAAGTAACTCTAGAGCATTATACAAAAATATGCTATAAAAATCCATGTACAAGAAAACAAATCCCCGGCAAAAGTTATTCGGTGTAGATAGTCAATTATCCCCACGCTGCGTAACCGCTTAAAATCTTCCTGAGGGAGCTGCTTTTGCAACGGAAGAGAAGTTTCATGTTGTTAATAGTTATTTTCAACCACTTTCTGAAGAAGAGGGATTTAATATTCAGTTACATGCTAGAGAAGAAGCCTAACAAGTTGATGTGCTCGGAAAAATTACTCACCGCACTCCATTTGTACCGGATAGTTGCAACGCTATATTTTCATCTTGTGTGTAGGCATATTTTATAGAAACCCTTTAGTAAATTATTCTTTAAAATTTAAAGAGGCTAATTAATGTCATTTCCTCAACTTTCTGCAAATGACCGGGAAAATATCTTAAGAAATAATTGGTGGGGACATGATGGCAGATGGTATCTTTTTGTTTCAAAGGAGTTTGGGTTTGAGAAAGCAAATGAGATGAATATGGCAATCAATAAGGCCGTTGGTAAACTAGAAATGAAGAATTATATGGATGTTTCGAAGATAGATGAAGAGTACATAAAACGTGATCTTGTACAAAACCTGAAATTGAATTTAGAACTATGCGCACAGGATGTTTTCACAATTATGGATTTTTATGACGAAGATAATCATTTTATTCTAAAAATAAGCAGATGTGCGGCTCACTTCGGAACACAAAAAGCAGATTATATGCGTAATTATAAATGTGCCTGTTTTAAACGAATCGAAGGCTGGTTTGACGCAATTGGAGTGAATGCCACCGTTTTAATACAAAAAAGTCTTGTTAATGATGATAAATTTTGTGAAATTATTATTCGTCCTGACACAGAAAAATTTAAAGAAACACTGCGAAAGTGTTGAAGACATAACCTTTCATTTGTGTGGGACCGCAAAAAACACGGCCCCACAATTCAAACGTTAGATGGAAATATTATAACAAGGATAATACAATGAATATTATTAATAACACTATTAAGTACGGAAGAAAAGAATCTGCCTGGCAAAAAAAATACGAAGCGACTGCGCCAAAAACAGGAGAGCTTGCAGCTGATTTCGAATTATTTGATTCAGAGGGTAAAAGCAAGATAAAACTGTCCGACTTTAGAGGAAAGCAGCCTGTGGGATTGGTTTTTGGCAGCTTTACCTGACCGCCTTTTGTAAAAGGGGCCGTGAGCTTCCAGGAAATTTTTAAATCTTACAATGACAGGGTGCAATTTATCATGGTCTATATACGGGAGGCTCACCCTGTTGAAGGGTGGTGGTTCGGAAAGGGTCTCACTCGAAGAATGATAAAGTTCTACAGTCCCAAAACCTCAGTTGAAACATACGATCCAAAAACTGACGTGGAAAGACAAAAGGTTGCACGGCAATGCGAAAATACACTCAAATATGGAATTCGAACCTGTGTTGACACGATAGACGATAAAGTGAGTAAAGCATATGCGGCAAGACCTACACGTATCTACCTTGTAGGAATTGACGGTAAAGTTGTATATCGTGGCGGACTTGGCCCTTTTGGTTTTAAGCCGAACGATTTCAAAAAGGCCATTAAAGACTACTTGGGAACTATAAAAATCTAAATCGCAATCTAACAATATGCTTGTATGGCAAAGCATGAGTCGGCGCGATCTATTCCACTGA
>JAFDFT010000344.1 GCA_019309685.1 Deltaproteobacteria bacterium | reverse complement strand
TCAATCCTTAACCATCTATGCTTTTGATAAAATTATCAACATCATCCACGAGACCTGAGCTGTGCATGTACTTGTTTGACTCGCAGGTGACAGTTGTTGCTCTGGGCATCGATTCCGCCATGCGGTGGATGTTTTCCGCAGTATGGAGCGTGTCCGTTGGAGCGTAGGCAAGGGCTACAGGTGTCTGGATGGTTTCAATGTCCGGCCATATCTGGTAATTCATTTTTATGGCAGCTTTAGCGGAGAGTTTTAATCTTTGCATGTGTGCTGTTCGCAAAGTTTCATCATAACGTTTCATCTGTTCCGGTTCTTTTTTTGCATCAACGCGAAATGTCCGAATGTACCAGATCACAAAGTATTTTATGATATAAAAAAATGAATGCGGAAGATCGATGAGTGGCTTTAGAATGGCAGGAGCCTTGAATTCGCTGTTTGGCCCGATCAAAAACGCGGCCCGTGCGGTCATGGTGTTATGTTTCAGTGCTTCAAGCAGTGCTGTCGCACCCAATGAACTGCCCATAAGAATTGCCTGTTCCATATTCACCGGCAGGCTGTTACAGACATTCATCAGGTCTTTGGACATCCGTTCAATGCTGAAGTCGTTCGGTTTTGGTTTTTTAATTTCAACGCGTGCGGATTCTTTTTCCCTTGTTTCTATGTAAAAAACAGGCTGTTTTCGGGCTAAGGCGCCCAGAAAATCAGCCCAGCCGGAAATAGCTGAGATCCATCCTGCCACAAAAATAATCGGAACATCAGATTCCGGACGGATCGGCTGCCATTGCATGACAAGAAGCTCTACGTTTTCATCCGCTAGGGTGTAGTATGAAGAGAACTCGGTATTATCTGTTGAAATGGGATCTCGATTTATTCCAGACAACTCAACCCTCCATTTTAACGTAAAAATTGTATAAGATTGGGCTAACTTGTAAAAGGCTAGAAATTATAACGGCAAAGTAAAAAGTTCAAGTCTCCTGCTTATAACGGGATTTCCGTTTCGCTCCAACAAACGTCGAAAATCTCGAGGAAATAAGGCGTACATTATAGTACGTTGCATTGACGAGAGATGTTGCGCAACGCAGGAATTGGGCTTTTTACGAAGCCGTCAGACTTGTTTTAATACGTCAATCATGGAAAATACCTTCCCCTTTTTACCCTGCGTTACTTTTTGATAGAGGTATTCAACAGCGTCGAGCGTTCCTCTTGAATAAACATCGCGTCCGTTCACATTGTGAGTGAATTCAAAACAGACAGTTTTATCCGAAGAGATCAATGTATAGGTATGCCACGCGTGTCCTGCCAGATAGTCTTCAGGTATTTGCCATTCATTTTTTTGTGTTTCAGGATCGCGTTCCTTTAAAATGGCGTCTTCTGAAAAAGGGGTGCCCATGTTATTGAAATATTTTACCATGGCCTTGGCAGTTCCTGATGTATCTGCCTTTCCTTTTTGATGGCTCTCCTTAATTTCCAGAGAATATCCATTAAATATGCCGGGAAAATTGGTGGATGCATATTCCATCATGGCTTGAAAACCAACGATCTGTTTGGCCATGTTCGGTGCGATAACGGCCGCGATAGGGGATGACTCAACAACTTTAGAGAGTTTATCCCTGTCACCGCCCGTTGTTCCCATTACAAATGGCAAACCGGTTTCGCAATAGAATTTCACATTGTCATTAACGGCCGAGGGATGGGTGTAATCCACAGTGATAAATAGTTCGTTGTCTTGAATCAGTTTTTTTATTTCTGCATCTCTGGTTGACGGATGAATTAGATGAATCCTGGTCCCATCTACTGAGTGTTCGGTTTCTTCAATTTCAGGCCCAGTTAACGAAAAGGGGATCAGTTCAAACCGGTCATCTTCGATGACATGTCCGGCAACATTAGCGGCCATATTGCCGGGGATTCCGTTTACCATTACGTGTATTCTACCCATTTTAAACCTCAATAAAAATGATCATGCTAAATGCTAAACACTTGAATAAATGAAAAAAATAAAAAAACAATTCAAAAATAAGTATAGGATTCTGATTTTCCCATCTCAAACTTTAAGCTGGATAAGGGCTTGATAACACTGGCAGGGTAGGGTGTCAATCTGGAATTTTAAGTATCTATTATGTGTCAGAAAAACGTTATTAATAGAAATAAATAAAATATAAATATGATTGTTGAAGGTAATACCTGAATCTTGCATGAAAATTGATGAGAACCCTTTTCAATGGGTCGTCATAATAGTCCCAACAATATTGTAACGGTGAAATATTTACTTATATGGTAGAAGAAAAATTTATCTATTTTTTTCATCAATTATCACCCGATGGACGAACCGGAGACTCCCATATGCGGCGTTACTAAGGATTCGCAATAATTCACTATAGCTTCATCCTTAGATACAGTTTGTTGAGCGCAAGCGAAATCCCGCTTGCAGGGCATATGAAAGACTCCAATTCGTGCAAAATTCAGGTAATATATTTCTTTTGATTTAATCTGGGAAAATGATACAAAATTGATATAGATTAAACTTGATTATTCCCTGTAGTTTGCTACAGGGTCACCACAAATACCCTCTCCTTGGGGAGAGGGTAGGGTGAGGGGGGGGCAAATAGGCCATCATCCATTTTGATACCCCGTAGCTTGCTGCGGGGAGATTCATTGCAGATGAAACCTCATATGCGATCTTAACACTATCCAAGGAGACGAATATAATGAAGAAACATTTTCTCATCACAGCGACCGAACAAGAGAGCAGTAATTATGGTGTTCGATTTTTCGGCCACTTTTTTGAAAATAAAAAAGATATTAAAGTAACATTGTTCTATACAGTTCCCAGACCGCCTGCGGAATGGGAAGATAAGCGCACAATAGAGGGTGAGCGTAGGCGTAAAGCACAGGCAAAACAATATCAGGCCAAAGGGCAAAAAGCGCTGGATGCCGCAAAGGTCATTTTGGGAAACAACGGTTTTAAATCAGACCAGATAGCGACCAAAGTTCAGACCAGAATGTTGTCCAAAGCTGGAGATATCATCCATGAAGGTTCCAAAGGAAAATATGATGCACTTGTGATTGGCCCAAGAGGGTTGTCCTGGTTTGAGGAAGCCTTTGATGAAAGTGTGAGCAAGGAGGTCCTTAAAAAAAAATATGATTTTCCATTATGGCTTTGCCGAATGCCGGATCTTGAAAGAAAAAATGTCCTTGTCTGTCTGGACGGATCGGATCCTGCCTACCGGATAGCGGACCACGTTGGTTTTGTATTACAAGATGAAAAAAAGCACCGGGTCACACTGCTGAGGATAAAGAAGGATTCAACAGACCTGAAAACAGCAGACATATTTGAAAAAGCCTTAAAGCAACTGACCAAGAATAGCCTCCCGGACAGTTTGATTGATACCAAAGAAATTGAGGCGTCCGATCCAGCAGAGGCGATACTGGAAGAAGCTGAAAGGGGAAAATATGCTGTTGTGGCAGCAGGCTGGACCGGCGCGGGAAAGGGAACGCTGCAGCGAATATTTTCCGGCTCAAACAGCTATACGCTTTTTCGTGAACTTGAAGGTGCTTCGCTTTGGACGTGTTATTAGGAGCTATATATAAAAGGATTTGCGCACATAATGAAAATAAAATTATCAGCAGTTGTACTGATAATATTTATTTGTGGAGACTGCATGAGTCGCATCCAAATGGCGTTTTGAGAAATTTCTATAAAGCGAAATATTGCATATATCATAACGTAATCGTAACTTTTAATTAGGTGGTTGCAGGTTGCAATGGATAGACATAATCGAAACTTTTAATGATATCCCAAAACTACAACATATTGACATGTACACAATGATTAATGTATAAATCCATGAA
>JAFDFT010000343.1 GCA_019309685.1 Deltaproteobacteria bacterium | reverse complement strand
CGCAAAATTCACAATTAAGAAACTAAAAAGCCCGTGCACAGTGTAAGTTTATGATAATTTCACAACAACTTGCTTGCAATTTCATAAAAGTCGGCAAAAGCATGACTTGACTGGTCAAGATTGATTAGAGGGACCATATCGGAAACCATGGCATTTATTTGCTTGTCATAAGACACACTACCCAAATCTGTGGATTGTATGGTTAAATACTTTTCAGCAACAGTCTGTACAATACGACCCGCATTTTTTTCTTTGTTATTTCTTGTCATGTTGGTAATTACCGTCAGCCTGATATTGTCAATCTCTTTTTTTAAAACTTCCATTACATCTTTTCCGCCCGACTCTTCAATGAACTGAAGAAGTTCTTTGACTGTTCGGATTTTGAGCACATTTTTTGGATCCATGGCTGTTTTAATAAGAGCCTGGAGAGATGGGGTCTTGCTGGAAAGACGGCTTAACCTTCGGTAGACCGCATTTCGGATAAATATATATGCATTCTGAATCGATGTCGGCTCCGGTGTTAGGACGACAATTTTTTTATTGGCGGCAAGAAAGAAATCGAGAACATTAAAAGAAGTCCCGGCGCCAAGATCGAGCATCACATAGTCGGCATCTATTCTTGAAAAGTGATTAATAAGTTTCACCTTTTGGCTAAAGTGGGGGTTGGCCAGGGAAAGAACGTCACTGGCACCGCTGATAAGGCGAAGGTTTTGAGCCTCGGTATCGATACAAATATCCTCTAATGTTGCAAATTTTCTTGTAATAAAATCGTTAAGAGTTTTTAATGGATTTTTAATGCCCAAGAGGGTGTGCTGGTTGGCTCCGCCCAAATCTAAGTCCACAAGGACAGTTCGTTTGCCCATCCGGGCAAGCCAAAAAGCCAGGATGGTACTAACAACACTCTTTCCGGCTCCACCCTTGCCTCCGCCTATGGCCCATATCTGCGGTGTTGGTTTCCCGCTAGTATTTTGTTCTTCTATCACTTGTCACCTTGTAGTTACTGCTTTTCCAAAAGTAAATTCCATAAACTCCATATAAGGTTTTGCTCTCCCTCGGACCCAAAACAGTAATCCTTTAGCAGCCCGCGGTCAGCATCAGTCATCTCTTTGAACTGGATACCGACGATGGCTGTTGTTTTTCCTTCGAGGGTAACATCCTTGCCCCAGACAATAGTGCCCAAAATATTAAGCGTAATAGATTCTATCGGTAAACACATCTGGATTTTAACATTTCTTCCGGTCAGGTTAGAAGAACGACCGACCTGATATTTCGCACCCAAAACCACACATGCTCCCCCTAAGGAAATATTATCCGTGAATCCGGTGATCTCCAAAGGGGCTTTCCCGCCATGATCCTGGAAAATCTTAAGATTTATCTGTGTGGGGAGCTGGTGCCTGACTGTTTTTCGAACCATTTTCGAAAATTCTTTTTCATCCGATTTCAAACGGGCTTCGTAGAGACGATCAACCAGAGGCCCGATATCAGGGTATTCTCTGCAAACTTTTATCAGCATAGATTTGGAGATTTTGGCAAATTCAACGCGAGTGATCGTTTTAATATCTGATTGAGATACTTTTTCCTCATCAAATGGATAAATATCACCAAAAAAGTCGTTTTCTATAAGATCCTTCTTTGTTTTTTTCCGGACCTTTTCATCCTTTTCCAAATGATGGTGGATAGTTTCTTCCAGAGCCCCGGAAACCACGAAACTGATACCATTTTCCTGATCGCCGAAATTTTTCACCGTGCTTTGTGCAGGAAAATACCGGGGAGTCAGCTCATTCATAAAAGCGATAAGCTGCTTAAATGACAGGCTGGCAAAAAAACTATGTACCGGAGCCTCTTGGGAACTGTCTTTATGTAGGTCTGAATAGAATGCCTGTTCTTCCTGATGGGATGGCTTAGCGAGGCGCCACTCAAAGATTTTGGAAACGATTGCCTGTAGCGTCTGGCCCGTCTGGATAAAAAGGTTGGCCGATATTCTGTATGCATCGACAGCGTCATACGATTTATCTTGTGCCAGAAAGTCTGCAAAGACTCTATGGAGTCGCGGATCATTTGGGAAAACCTTTAGCAGGTTTTTAAATTCTGTGAGAGAGTCGATGGTGATAGACCCGTCAATAATACGATTTGCAACGCTGTTATGCATGTTAATTCTGTCGTTCATAGCTCACCTTCCGACTAACTAGCCCTAAGTACATATCCTCATAAATACGGTAACGCATTTATAACTTGGTTTATTTATTCTATGTGTGTAAAAGTGTAAAATGCCTAAAGTGAACTAAAGTGCCTAAAGTTAAGGTATTCTATTAATTTTAATAATAATTGTTCGCGCTGAAAGCGCATTCCTTAACTTTAGCTCACTTTAGGCATTTCAAACTTCAAACTTTTAGAATTCAACTTATACGGGTTAGTTGTCTTGATAAAAACACGTAATCGAATTTACGAATTAGAGCACTAAGGGCTAAAGGTTTTTTCGGTCTTTCATAATCTCTATAATTGTATCTATACGCTGGTTCATTATCTCGCTTTTTTTATAGGAGAGTAGTAATATTTGGTAAAATGACTTCATCTTAATATCGAAATTCAGTAAAACATCACCAAATTGTGCAAGTTTTGTACTCATGGATTTGATCTGATTATGAACATCTTCGGCAGATTGATCCGGTGGCGCCGAAGACTCCTTTTCTCTGAACTCGGTTATCAATTTTTCAAGGTCTTTTTTTTCCCCGTCCGAAAGGCCAACAATTATTTCTGTCTGGTATTTATCAGTCATATTGTCACAGGCAGTTAGATCACTTCAAACTTTTCCGGTTTATCCGGGTTAGAATTAATCATGTTTTTTAAATTCTTTGTTAATCATGGCATCTATGGCTGCAATACTTTCATCTCCTGTTTTCAGAGAGTCGGGAATATTGCCGAGATGTTCTGAATCGATGCCGGACTTTTTTTTCAACATATTGAAACCAAGCAACAGAATAATAACAATTGTAAGAAGATTTAACAGGACCAGCATATATGTCTGAAGATTGTAGTTTTCCCCGGTAGAAGGTAGTGATTCAGCCTGTTTTTGCTGTACCTGCGTTGCCTTTTCGGCCGGTGCGCTCTGAGTCTTTATGGGAGAGGCATGGACTTTTGTTTCTTTTACTGGAGACTTCTCCGGGATAACCTTTGGCTTTTTTGTTTCAGGGCCCTTCAAATCTTTCGATGAAGGCCCGGCATGCAAAGACTCCCCCGGCACGTCCTTCTCAGGCGGTTGAGTCATTAAGTATGCATCGATAACAACGCGGTCGGGACCGGGAAGAGAAAAAGTCTTTAGCTTGAAATAGGGGAAAGTGAGTTTAATGCCGGCTGTCAAAAGAGTCCCCTTTTGAATAAGTTCAATGGAATGAACAGGCTGAATTCGGGTTTTCTTATAAAGAATTTGTGGGGGCAGAACCGTTGTGCTGTCAGGGAAAACCATGGAAAATTTCCCCTCACCATCAATTACAGGATCGTTAAATCGAGCATGGCTCTCAAATTCGAACACAATTCTTGTAAAATTATGGTGTTTGGCGGTTCTCACATATTTGAGGTTGGCGGCCTGAGCCTCTCCGACTTGGAATATGAAGAGAACTAGGGCAGCAATCATCGTTAGTACTGATTTCATCTGAAATTGTCTTTGGAAGCTCAAAGTTCCTCCGGTCTGGATTTAAATTCTTTTATCATTTCATGGGGGACAATTCTAATAATCTCAGACAGTGTTGTCTGGTCCAATTTTAAAATGGCATCATCAAGCATTGTCTTCATTCCACCGTTTAGGGCGATACGCTTAATTTCTGTTTCCCCTGCATCCGTAATGAGTGCACGGA
>JAFDFT010000342.1 GCA_019309685.1 Deltaproteobacteria bacterium | reverse complement strand
CTTGAAAAAGTTTGCAGAACCTGTGACCTTTGTTTTTCATCCGTTGATCCTTGAAGCTGCTGTTCGAGTTTTCCCCCGGTTATGGAATAGACTTTCTCAAACTTAACGGCCTGTCCAGGATCAAGCGCCAGCACTTTTACTGTCCGCTTAAAAAAAGGTCTTTCCTGTATTACAGCGGGCTGTGTGATTTCTTCTATTTTCGCCTCAATGACTCCCTGACGTATCAGTGCCAGATATTTTTTTGCATCCTGGTTTTCCGGATCCATATTTAAGATCTCATCGAAGTATATCGCTGCCTGTAAATAATTCTTATTTTCATAAGCTTTTACCCCTAAAGAACGATTCAAATCAATATCTTCTCGCTTTTCTTTTTCATGTGATGCCAGCTTAAGATATCTTTGAACATCTTCATTTTCCGGTTCAACCTTTAGAGCTTCCTGAAAGAATACTATTGCCTGTTCGTATTGCTGATCTTCAAAATGTTTTTTTCCTTTTTCATACGCATTTTTTGTTATATCTTTCTGGCCATTTTCAGCATTAACTTTACTTCCGGATTCAGCGGTTTCGACAGGTTCTGCCTTTTTTACTTCTTCCGCATCTGAATCCGTATTATCTTTTAATGCTGTCAGTTTTTCCCTTATTTGCTCAGCATTTTCTTCATTGGGAAACAATTGGATATATTTTTCATTGTAAGATACCGCCTGTTCGAGTTCGCCTTTCTCCTCATAAGCTTCTGCCAATCCTTTATAAGATGGTGCAAACGATTTATTAATATCGATTGCCTTTTTATAGTGAGTAATCGATTCGTCAAAATTTCCTTTTTTCTGATATGCCAAACCTAAAAGATAATAGGCATTAAAATCGTTTGGATCAGACCCCAGCACTTTTTTTAAATTATCTATGGCTTTATTATAATTCTTGTCCTCAATATATTTTTTGCCATTAGCGGCATATCCACCGCTTTCTTTTAAGGGTTCTTTTGACATATAAAATAAGTAAAGACCTGCAAAAACAATTGCTGCCAGTAGAGTTATGGCAATTGGCTTGCTCACATTAAACTTCTTTTTTCGTGGAAGTAAAACTGTCATGTCATCCGGATTATAATCCGCATCAAAACTTTCATCGGGTTTGAGGTCTTGATAATTTCTCAGATCATTGCTAAATTCATCATAAGTTTGATAGCGGTCTTCAGGTTCTTTGGCGAGTGCTCGGTTAATAATATAATGAATCTCCTTTGGAATATCAGAAGAAATTGTTTTGGCCTTTGTAGGGGCATCATATAAAATACTTTTCATTATCGTCGAGACTGTATCTCCCTGAAACGCTTTTTGTCCTGAAATTATTTCATACAAAACAGCGCCAAGCGCAAAAATATCAGATCGAATATCCGGTTCCTGGCCATTTAGCCGCTCGGGCGACGTATAGCTCGGTGTAACCATAGAAAGCATTGTTTTCGTTAAATCTGCTGAAGATGTTCGCGCGATACCAAAATCCACCAGATAAACTTTCCCTTCCGTATCAAGAATAATGTTTTCGGGTTTTATATCACAATGAATAACTCCCTTTTTACTTGCATAGGACAATGCATCACATATTTGCTCCATCAAACTTTGCACGTCTTCAAAGCTAATCTTCTTCGATGACTGAATCATCTCTCTTAAATTTTTTCCTTCAATGTATTCCATGGCAATGTAAAAAAGCCCGGATTCTTCACCCGCATCATATATGGTGACGATATTTGGATGAGTGAGGTTCCCAGCGAGCTTTGCTTCTCTTAAAAAACGCTTTTTCCATTTTTTGTGATCCGCTTCATCTTTTGGTATATCAAACCTTATTGTTTTGATTGCCAGCGTTCTTTCAATATAAGGATCAATGCCTTTGTAGACAACACCCATCCCCCCCTTCCCAATCTCTTCAACAATTTCATACTTTCCGATGAACTTGATAGTATTTTTATCTGATGCCATGGTAAAACCTAAACATTCGTTGTTTTAATTAATCTCTGTTAATGCTGTCATCATATTGTATAGTTTTCTATAATATTCATTATCCATTTTTGATTTATGACAAAATAAGTACCCTTGCGCAAGGAATTTAATGGCATTTTGGTATTCATTTTGCTCCATGCGCAATGCCGCAGATTTCCAAAACCTTTTCTCCCTGTTTTGAAGAAGACCAACAATAGCGTTTGAAATATCACTTGCCATCTTATCTCGTAACTCTGATTTTATTTCGGTCTCAGACGGAAGTTCTAACGGATCATGTAAAATGCCCGCCGCTTCAACGGAGTCCTGATACTTATCTATCCTTTCCAATGAGTCAGCAAAATTTTCTGAAAAAACCAACTTCCCGCTTGATGCATCAAATATGCGTATCGATACATTCCCAAATGCGCTTTTCGATAGCTTCCCTTTTTTATATGTAACAATTTCATATGTATTTTTTCTGATATTTCTTTGGGGTTGGGACGGCCATATTTTCTTGTCATCCCCATAGGTTTTTAGCATCTTTTCATATTCAGGGTTTATTACTTCTTCTTCGCCGACTTTAACCTTAACTGTCGCCGTACTTTCAGATTTAACCTCTTCCACTTTAAACAACGAAACATTCCCATTTATAACTATATCAGCACCAAGTGACCCGCCAATATTTTTTATTTTCATCTTTTGGGCATTTTCTAACAGATCGACCTTTTCTTGTTCTACAATATTTATCCCATATGGAAGCTCTTTAAATAGACGTGTAATTAAGGCGTCAGAAAACTGCGTTCCATAATCTGGATGATTTGCGGGTGATCCAAATGTTATTATAGCAATATACTTTTGTATTTCATTGTCTATGATGTCAGCACAATTTTTATTAATCTGGGAGATTTGGATGTCACCGGGTGATAGCTCCATTGCTTTTACTGAAGCAACATAAGCGAGATGCACCTCTCCGGAATTCATATATTTTTCCGCTTTGCGAAAGTAGTACTTACTTCCTTCTTTCCCAATTCTTATTATCTCTTTTTCTAATCCGTCAATTTTAGCGCCCTTTAAAGTTTTATAAGCAGTAAAAAACTTATATTGGGATTCATCATCAAGGGCTTTTGATAACACTTGCTTTCTGCGAGCATCAGATATCTTACCCTTAAGCATTTCCAATGCCTCATCTTCCGGATCCATCAATCGTAATTTATCAAAAACAGCCTTTGCTTTCTCACCGTCTCCAATTTTCAATAATTTTTCGATCTCTCTTAAACCTGACTCCTTTTCTTTTTTTATAAAAATCGTTAAATGGCTTATTTCATATGATATTTCATTATCGTAAGGGGCTATTTCTCTTGCATATTCATACGTCTTCAATGCGTTGAAATACTCTCCTTTTGCCTTCATCCTTTCTGCTTCACTTTTAATGATTCCTTTTTTTATATCTTGATATTTTTTTATTTGAGAAGATATTCTTCCCAATCGGTCGTCTGTCGGAGCGTTTTTAAGTACCAAAATAGCATCTTCAATTGATTGCAGTGATGGCGGATCTACTTTCTGGTAAACAATCTCAGCCATTTGAATTGAATCATCGACAATTTTAACCTTCGTCTCTCCAATTTTTTGTTGAATTTCACTCCGCTGGCTATCAGTTGTGGATTGTGTTAATGCCAATTCATAACTTTTAAGTGCCTTTATATATTCTCTTTTTTTGTAAAAATCATCAGCCCTCATTCGTTCGGATGAAGCAACGCAGCTAATAATAACAATGAATGAGATAAATGCGGTAATTTTTTTCATGAATCCTACACCGGACTAATCATAATTGTATTTACCATATACGAATTCACAAATTCACAATAGGCGATTGTTCTCAGGATAAATACGAA
>JAFDFT010000341.1 GCA_019309685.1 Deltaproteobacteria bacterium | reverse complement strand
AATCCCGAGGAATGAGGCGTACTCAATGTACGCGTCAGTGACGAGGGATGCAGCGCAACACCGAAATTGGACGGTTTACGAAGCCATCAATTATCATATGCTTCAATATATGTTTCAAGCGTAGCAATCATTAACTCCAGGTTCTTCAGGTTAAACCTGTCCATGCTGTCATCTGTCGAATGAAAGCCTCCCATGCCCTTGCCCGGAATACCTGAGTGGCCTACTGTAATTGACGGAATATCCGCCGCACAGAACCGCTGGCTGTCGTCTGTAATTTTTTTCTCCATATCCATTGAATTGCCCGATATCTTAATCCAGGCCTTATTCAGTTGCTCAGCAAGCTTTTCATCAGACGTGTAAAACTTCAGGAATACACCGACCTTTTTCCAGTAAATCATGTTGCCGTTCTGGCCCACGAGTTCAAGGTTAACCAGCTTTGTGGGGAGTTTTGGCTCGACGGGTGTTTTTAAAAACCGTTTCTTTATATAACTGTCCGCCCCTTGAAGAGTAACCTCCTCCCCTTGGGTAAGCAAAATGGTAATATTGGTCTTCCCGGTTTTCACTCTTCCCTCATTGATGTCTTTAGCCAGGGCAAGAAGTGTTACCACAGAGCCGCCGTTATCAATGGCGCCGAAACTTTGATCTTTCTTGTCAATGAAAATATAGCCCCCAAAACCCAGGAAAACCAGCAGCCAGAAGATGACGACAAAGGTTGAGAGAATTCCGGTTAATGTTTTACTGAACCTATTAGAAAAGAATTTAAACTTTTTCCCTAAAAATAGCCAGATGGGTAGAAGCAGGCCCAGAACGATAAATTGGGGTATCCATTTGTATATCTTTGCCCTTTCAATGTGATCAAAAAAGTCTGTCTTGGAATCATAGTGAGCGCAGAAAATGATTTCCTGTACAGCGTTCGGCGCCGTAAAACTCACAATAATGTTTTCTCCTGCAGTTTGGATCAAAGAAGAAACCACAGGAATAAAAGCTTCGAATTCGATGATCAGCAACGCGGGTATCGCGAGCGCCATAATAAGTGCGAATAGCGGCTTTTTTCTGATAACGAAAATGAAGAATAAAACAGCAATAATAAGGGCTGTCAGTCCGACAAGAAGCTGCATATGCGGCCTGAGGATGAAATCCTGTACCACAAAGGGTACATTCCACGAAGAAAGAAGTTCTTTTATATATTCAGCCGTTTGCTTTACACTCTCACTGTGATTCGGCCTAGGGATAGCTATTTTCTGTAGAATGCCCGTCAAATCCATATGGAACCTCCTTTATTCGATTGAGATATCAAGATAGTAATTATCTGCGGAACTAGAATTTTCTTTAAATATTTCAATAAGTTAAATGTCTGTGTTGCCGGCACTAAGTTTTTTACGAAAAATTTCATCTATCTATTAGAAATATCCTGCAGGCTCAGCAAACAGTCAGGTTTTTCAAACCAAAAGAGAGCAAAAAAGCCGTAGAGCCTACAGTTATTCTATTTTGAAATATCGTTTAAAGCAGGTAAGAAGAATTGAAAACATAGATGATAGCCTGTTTTATGTCAAATAAATTGATCCCTACGATCCCTCAATCCTTGCGAAATTTTATATAATGTTTTAGATATAAATTAATTTTCAGAAACATTCCGATCTTTTCGTATATCGGACCCTAAAAAAAGGAGGGTTTAAAATGGACGTCGAAGAAATCTGGAAACGCTTTCAAAAGCACATGGGTTATTCTGATGAAGAAATGAAGATATTCCGCGCAGATCCTGAAAAAGTAAAAATGGTCACAGGAACACCTGATTTCGTAAAATGCAAAGTCGTTGCCGAAGTCATTGAATCGCACGGATGCCATGCCGGCCACAAGGTAGGAGATACGTTCGTAATGACTGCGGGCGGACAGTTGATTACTGAAGAGTGTCCAAAGCGGATGTGTATGTTTGCACTTGGACCTGTCAGCAATACACTGGCCGCAGTATACGAGCGGCTGTATACCAACTCGGATCCCGATTATCAACGATCTCAGATAGTTCAATGTACAGATGTCGGGCTTGATAAAGGCGGATGGGGAAAGATCCTCATGAAAGTTTATGTGGAAAGAATAAAAGAATAAATGTAAAAATATTATACTTTCCTGAATAATTAATATTATGCAACATCGATGATATGCTTTATGCTCCTTTGACCTGCTATTCACATAAATTACTTGATTTTATCTGAAACCATGATATCATCATGCAAACCTTTAAAGGGGCATTTTATTTGGGGGCCGGTTTCGTTCTGAAGGAAAGATCCATTTGTCACAAGTGGCGCCTGAAGTGTGGAACCATTGCATTTTAATTCAACAAGGAGGATGTCACAGTGGCGGATGGTATTGTAAAATGGTTTAGTAACAAGAAAGGGTATGGGTTCATTGAGCAAAATGATGGACCGGATGTATTTGTTCATTACAGTGGGATTAAATCAGAGGGTTTTAAGTCACTTAATGAAGGAGACAAAGTTACGTTTGACATAGAGGATGGTGATAAAGGACCCGCCGCAGTAAATGTCATGATCGTTTAGTTTGTTTTAAAAAGCAAAAAAAGGGTATTCTCTGGTCAGGCAGAAAATACCCTTTTTTTCAATAGGTTAAGCGTCATAACATAAAGCTCTGAACATTTTTATATTATACCCTGAATACCTTTTTTCTAATTATTGAAAACAGGGCCTCCCTTCCAATTTTAGTGTAAAGCTTTGTAAACGTGGTCGGTATTTTTGCCGTTTTATACTTAAGCATCATCGTGTTTACACCTTCCGGGCACGCAGTAACGCATAACCCACAGCCGATACAGTTCCCAACATCAACCTTTAGTTTGCCGTTTATAAGTTTCCTGGCGCCGGTTGGGCACAGCGCAATACAGTTCTTGCAGTTTTTACACGTATCGATTTCTGAATTGACTGTATAGCGTGAAGATGAGCCCGCAAAATCCTCACCCCTGTTGATGCTTTTAAGAAGCACGCAGCAGCATTGGCAGCAGTTGCAAAGACTTCTGATATTTTTTGTGCAGTTATCAACATTGTGTACAAGCCCTTGTTTTTCACAATCCCGCAATATTCTGACCATATCCGTAAAATCAATTTTGCGTGCGGATCCATAATTGATCAGGGACTGGGCGTGCTCATTAAAAACAAAACAGGTTTCCAGAGAATGATCACAGCCATCTCCGAGTTCTCTTTTCGTCAATCGGCAAAAACAGTTTGCCACGCCGATAAGGGTAGCTTCCTTTTTTACCAGATCCGTTACTATATCAATGGGGAGTACCTCGCCCGGAGCGGGAAGTGTCACATCGATGTCTATGGTTCGCAGCGCCGAAGACCCGGTAATGGTTTGTTCAACAGGTAAGACACGGTAATAAGGCGTCTTGGTTTCAATAGCTTCTTCAAAATCACCTTCAATGCCTCTGTTAAAAAATTTGGCGTAAATTTTTCGCTGAGGGGTTGCCTCCGGTTTCCGCACCTGCTGCTCAGCCATAAAGACGGGATTGCCCCGTTCACATACCAGCCCTTTGTCAGTCTCATAAAGAAGAACAAAACCTTCCGAGGCTAGATCCTGAAGACGGATCATCAGATCATCCTCATTCATTCCGGATTTCTTTAAGAGCTTTGAAAATGAAATGTTTCCGGATACCGGCATCATGAAAAGCGGTGAAAGGGCATCTTCTGCAATGGTCATCTTTAGCGCGTCTTTAAATTGATCACGATCCGGGATGCTGCCCACCATAATCTCATAAAACTTGCACAGTACCTCGTAGTTGTCTTTTTGTCTCATATTCGCACCCGATTTTTTAAGACTTAATCCTCACTGAATAGAACGTTTAAGAAAGTACTTA
>JAFDFT010000340.1 GCA_019309685.1 Deltaproteobacteria bacterium | reverse complement strand
AGTAAAGGAACGAAAATATTTTCTCTGGTTGGAAAGGTCAATAACACAGGTTTGGTAGAAGTTCCCATAGGGGTCTCTATCAGAGAAGTAGTTTTTGATATCGGAGGAGGCATCCCCAAAGGAAGACAGTTTAAAGCTGTACAAATGGGTGGGCCGTCTGGTGGATGCGTACCAAAGCAATATTTAAACCTTCCCATCGATTACGATACCCTTCAAGGGATAGGCGCTATCATGGGTTCGGGTGGAATGGTTGTAATGGATGAAAATAACTGCATGGTCGAGATCGCCCGTTTTTTTCTAAATTTTACCCAATCGGAATCCTGTGGAAAGTGCGTGCCTTGCCGGTTGGGTACCACACAGCTTCTAGAAATCCTGACACGAATCACCCAGGGGGAAGGACAGCAAAAAGATCTTGATATCATAAAAGAGTTAGGAGAAACAATTACAGAGGCATCCCTTTGCGGGCTTGGGCAGACCTGTGCAAAACCCGCTCTTTCCACATTGAAATTTTTTTCCAAGGAATATGAAGACCATATACTGGAAAACCGTTGTGCTGGAGCGACCTGTACTTCTATGGTTATCTCTTCCTGCCAGCATGCTTGCCCTGCCGGGATCGACGTGCCTAATTATGTGGCCGCTGTCGCAATGGGTAACTATGAAAAGGCTGTTGATATAATCCGGGAAAGAAATCCGTTTCCTGCCGTATGCGGGCGTATTTGTATCCATCCTTGTGAATTCAAGTGCCGAAGGGGTGAACTGGATGATCCGGTAGCCATTCGGTCCCTCAAACGGTTTGCTGCGGACTGGTATTTTGAAAATATCGGGACAGCCGGAAAGCCCTTTCCAGTAACCAAATCACAGGAAGTGGCTATAGTAGGCGCCGGGCCTGCGGGTTTAACGTGTGCGTATTTTCTTGCAGAAAAAGGTTATAAAACTACAGTTTATGAGTCACAGCCTATAGGCGGCGGCATGCTGGGTATCACCATCCCTGAATTTCGACTCCCCCGCGAGATTATTCAGAAGGAAATTTACTATATAGAGAGTTGTGGTGTGGAAATTCATTATGACACCCCTATAGACGCGCGGCATACGGTCAATGATTTGATGGAAGAAGGATACAGTGCGGTATTCATCGCACCAGGAGCACAGGCCAGCATGCGAATGGGAATTCTTGGGGAAGATAAAGATATAGAGGGACTTTACTACGGCCTTCGATTTTTAGCAGATATTAAAACCGAAAAGGAAATAGAACTGAATGGAAAGGTTATCGTCATTGGGGGGGGTAACGTAGCAATTGATGTTGCCAGAACCGCCTTGCGAGTGGGAGCGAGTGGTGTTCAAATATTTTACCGGCGGACTGTAGAAGAGATGCCTGCCTGGGAGAAAGACATTGAGGAAGCAATTGAAGAGGGAGTTGTTATAAATGCTTTATGGGCACCTAAAATGATTTTGCATCAGAACAATAAGATCACGGGTATTGAGTTTGCACGAAGCGAGACGGTTTTTGATGAAGCCGGTGGATCACGCCTGAGTGTAGACGATAAAAAAAGTCTAGTAGTTGATGCTGACGCAATCATTATCTCCATCGGCCAGGCTCCTGATAGTTCATTTTTGTCCAAAGACAGCCAGATTGAACGTTCTTTATGGGGTGGTCTGGAAGTGAATAACAACACGTTGTCTACCAACATTCCCGGTATCTTTGCAGGAGGAGATTTTACTACGGGTCCCAGTACCGTAATAGAGGCCATAGCTTCAGGAAGGAGAGCGGCTATTGCCATTGAAAAATATCTTCAGAAAGATAGCAGTCGTATAGAAATAATTGATGAAAAGACTTCTATGCAAGAGGATGCAGGTCTTGCCCTGGATGAGGAATCTTCTGAGGAAAAGCCAAGGATCAGTGTTGACCTCGAGCAGCCTGAGAAAAGAGTGAAAGATTTTCGCGAAGTAGAGAAAGGGTTCTCTGAAAAAAATGCCATTCGTGAGGCCGTAAGATGCCTCAGGTGTGACTTGGAAGAGGAAAGGAGATAAAATGATCCGGTCCATTACACAACAAAAAACCGAAGAAGAAATTGATCAGCTTTTAAGCGGGTCAGGGAGGATTTTTATTATTGGTTGTGGAACATGTGTAACATTGACCCATACAGGCGGTGAACCTGAAGTTGTTGCTATGAAAGAAAAGCTTGCGAGTACTGGTAAGCTTATCACCGGGCATGTGGTAGTTCCAGTAGCTTGTGACAATCTGACCGGGGAAATTTTAGGCGAGTTTGGCGAACAGATTGACCAGGCTGACACACTACTGATTATGACCTGCGCTTTTGGTGTTCAGACCATTGCTAATCAACTGAAAAAAATGGTGATACCTGCTCTGGATACATTGTTTATAGGAAAAGAGACCGCTACTGGACGATTTGACGAAATATGTACCCAATGCGGGACGTGTATCATCGGTGAGACCGGTGGGATATGCCCTGTCACGAATTGTCACAAGGGATTGGTAAATGGGCCATGCGGTGGGACTGATAAAGGGAAATGCGAGATTGACAGTTCAAAAGACTGCGCATGGACATTGATATATAACCGGTTGGATGAGTTTGGAAGACTTGACTCAATGCGAAAATATCAAAAACCAAGGAATCATCTTGGCGAACCGTCACCTGGTAAGTTTGAACTTGGAGGTTAGTATTTCAAAATTTGAAGATAGGCTTTGTTTTATTCTACTTTTAAATAAATAGCTAAAGATTAAAAGAAAGGACCTTGACTTATGGCTTCTTCATTTAAAGATGCCCTTGATTCTGGAAAATTTTTGGTTACCAGTGAGGTGGCTCCTCCAAAAGGGATAAATCTTGAAAAAACAGCCCACCATATTGAACTGCTAAAAGATAAGGTGGATGCAATGAATCTGACCGATCATCAAAGTTCGGTAATGAGGTTTCCTTCTCTTGGTGGCGCTCTGCTTGTAAAAGAGATGGGAGGGGAACCCATTTTGCAGATGACATGTCGGGATCGCAACAGACTCGCCCTTCAGGCAGATTTGCTTTTTGCCGCAAGCCGCGGAATCAAAAATGTGCTTTGCCTCACAGGAGATTCTGTTATGCTGGGAGACCATAAGGAGGCTAAGGGAGTTTTTGACCTGGACTCCAGTCAGTTATTAGCGGCAATCAAAACATTGGAAAAAGGAAAAGACCTTGGCGGAAACGAACTGGACGGAGAAGTTTCATTTTGCGCCGGCGCAATCGTGACACCTGAAGCGAAACCCCTTGAGCCACAGTTAATTAAATTTGAAAAGAAAATTGAAGCTGGCGCTGAATTTATTCAAACACAGGCTGTTTACGATCTTGATAAATTAAAAGAATTCATGGAGTATGCTAGGCAGTTTCCGGTTAAAATACTGGCAGGCATAATATTGCTGACATCGGCTCCAATGGCCAGATTTATGAACAAAAACATTGCGGGTGTTAATGTGCCAAAGGAGTTGATTGATGAAATAGCTTCGGCGCCTAAGGGCGGGGTGTTGGCAAAAGGAATAGAAATCGCAGGACGAATGATTCAGCGGATTTATAAAGAACAGATATGCGATGGTGTTCATATTATGGCGATCGGTAAGGAGGATAAGGTGCCGGATATTATGAAGGCCGCAGGACTAGATAGAAAAATTTGATGACTTCGTAAAAAGCACAATTTCGGTGTTGCGCTGCATCCATAGTCACTGCGGCGTACTATAAGAGACCTTTGTAAAACTCCACTTTTTGCCCAATTTCTGCGTTAAGCTCAAAATTTAATCCTCGAAATACTCAATGTATTCCTGCGGTTAAAATTATCGCTTTCCTTGAACTTGAACAAAAATCAGCATTTTACAAAGGTCT
>JAFDFT010000339.1 GCA_019309685.1 Deltaproteobacteria bacterium | reverse complement strand
GATCGACTTTCTTAGACCTTGTCAGGCTGTACGCCATTATGAGTCCAATGACCACCGAATCTTCGGGCTCCCATGGCTCAGGATATGTCTTCAGGCAGAAGTACTCCCTTGGAAGGGGATTCGCGGTCTTTATATAAGCATTGACCCCCCTTGTGTAGGCCTCAATGATATCTCTGGTCTCACCCAGCAGGGTCTTGTAAGCAGACTTGGCTTTTCTGTAAAAGCCCACTGTTTTAAGGAATCGGTCCTTGCCAATCGTCACCTCACCGAAAAGTGTGGAAAGTTCCCCCCTACCGGCAAGCCTGGACACATCCATCTGAAACATTCTTTCACGGGCAGTGATATACCCCTGGGCAAAAAACAGGTCTGCATCACTTTCTGCATAGATATGGGGAATGCCATGTTTGTCAGTTCTCACTTCTACTTTTTTTTGGAGTCCTTGCACTTCAATTGTTCCGGAATACTCAGGAATCGGCCTACGAAAAAAAATCTGAAAAGCGACCCCGCCTGCGATGACCAAAAAAAGAACAATGATAACAATAAGTTTTACGGCTTTCATGTTTTTCTCCTTTTACAGTTTTATTGGGCATTGTTCCGTATACCATCTTATATCGGAACAGGAAAGAAAAGGGTTGGTAAATTGGATCTATAGATTGTGGTTCTCATCAATTTTCATGCAATATTCAGGTAATAGCATATATATTTGGGCAAAGATAACTTTCTGTGCTTTGAAATGATTTGGCAAATAACCTGGAGGGTAACGAGTAAGCCGTATGATAGATATGGAATTAAGAGGTGAATAGTTCAGTCCGTTTAATATTTTCTTGCTTGGACGCGCTAAGAACCTGGCCCTCCTTGCCCGGTTTTTGTTTTACGATTCAAGTAGGTGATCAAACTTCCATAAAGTAGAGGCGTCATCAATATCCAGGATACCTGTCCTTGGAAGGTGATGGTGCGATCCTTGAATTTGAACAACGTGGGATTAAACCATGGACCTGTTGGCACCAATGGCGCCCAAGACAAGGCTTTACCTTCTGCCAGCTGGTCGTGGTAGAGAAACATCTCAACAAATATGTTCTGCCCCAAAAACCAGATCAACAGAACCGAAAATGCTCCCCAATGTCAATGGTAAACCAGAGCTCCCAACCAACTGCGCAAACGATAAATGAACCAATGTATACACTAAGCACCCACGCTGAGATTATTCTCCTGAACCGCAGCATGGGAATCAGTATCAGCTGGTAAAATAGCGCTGGTATATACAACAACCACTACTCGAAGATGTTCAGGTGTCAGGTCCATTTTGCTCTGTGTCCATTAAAGGTAAGCCTATCTCTGGGCAAATCAGTAAGTGTATCAGTTGCAGCAATGAATTACGATTCCTTGTCTCAAGTGTACCTCAATGTACGGTTGTGTTTATAGCATATTGCTTAGGGGAATGGCAACTTTTTGGGGGATTTTGGAATGATTTAATGGATAGCCGATATCACAACTTTTGATATCTTTTTTAATGATAAAACTTACCAATGCGATTTTTTTCCCATCCAGTATAATTATGTTATGGCTTTAATTCTGAAATATTTGTGTGCTCCTCAATATATCCAGCTAAACTAATAAAATCAGCTTTTGGATGTGAAATACCAGCAAATTTTTTAAAGGCAAGACAAGGTTCCTGTTCTTCAATTAATGTATCGAATCCCCAGAACCATAAAGATTGGCTGAAACGAATAGCAAAATCATCTATTGGGTCAATATAAAGACATTTTGAATCTTTTTTTATAAACCTCTCAAAATTGCTTTTCAATATAGTGTTTAAACGTTCATTTCTACTTTTCTTCACATCATTTTGTCCATGTGGATAATAATTATTGATTAAAACGAATAATTTTGCATTTTTATTTATACTTCTTATTTCATCAAAGGTTCTTTTAATTACATCAGCATTTTTATTTATGCCAAGTGGATTGAGTGATGTAGGAATGATGCAGTAATCAAATTTTGCAATTAATTCTTTTGGATTATTATTAAAATCGGGATTGCAGTCACAAATAATAATATTAGCATCTTCTTCTCCCCACCCTTCATCATTATAGTCAAAAACTGAAATTGTAGCACCAGGATAATTCTTCGAAGCATCCTGAGGAATAAAAACTCCTTCTCCGAGTAATTTTCGTAAATTTCCCTGAGGATCTAAATCTAACAAAATCACATTTTCATAACCACTTACTGCAAATCCACCTGCTAAATGTGCGCTAATTGTAGTCTTTCCGACTCCACCTTTACTCGTAAAAACGCCAATATATTTTGCTTTTCGAGGAGTAGGATGAGTCATAGTAGGACTGTATGAGCCTATAGTTATTTCACCGTTACTAACATTATAAATTCCAAGTTTAATATTTTTAATCTCTTTTGCTTCAAAATAACTATAAACTGTTTTAGCAAAATCAGTAGTTGTAATAAAAAAACCATGTTGAAATTTTTCTCTATTATACGACTTATTAAGGAAATCATGAAATTGTTTTATCTGAGGTTGGGAAATAACCTGCTTTTTATAATTTTTTACTTGTACAGCAAACTTTTTATCATTTCTTAAAGCTATTATATCATACCCTTTAGTGTTTTTTGGTGGCAGTTCTGTCTTGAAACCCACGTCTTCAAGTTTCATTCTAATTACTGTTTCAAAATCGTATGGATTATCAATTTTATAATCAGCCATATTGATTACCTCATAATTAATTTTGGGTCTTGACTAGAACAGAGGGTTTTCTCTGAACATTTTTAGTAGCATTTTATATAGGTTTTTGTTTCAATAACAGACATAACCTCTTATTCTTTTAAAGGCAAATAAAAGAAGAATACCAGATAGCATGGTAATTAGTGGGTTTCCCTTTAGTAAGCATTTGTTACGTATAGTTTGCCTTAATCGTAACCGGAACTTCTGCTCAATTTATAGCACATATGGTTATGCAATTAAAACTTAATTCTATAGACGTTAAAGTCCTGAATTCAGACAATTGGTCAGTGGTACTCGGATTTTTTTTCACTGCGTTAAAGACAAGAGATCCTGCTCACAAAAATTATTTAGCCGCAGCACTGTATTTAATAACACCTCAAATGAGCGTAAATAAAATGAAAAACTTTTACTAATTATATAGGGATTAAGGGTATAATTCGGTTTATTCATGTTTTTATATATCTTCTATAGATGAGGTATAAATATCATTTATATTTTCATTTTATTTACCCTACGGGAAAGCCGATGATACCCCATCTTCTGCGTTATCAAGGATTCGCAGTAGATTATTACGGCTTCACCCTTTATGCCTTGTCGGAGCGAAGCGTAGATCCCGTCGCCGGGGAAGCTGGAGCACCCTCAACTTTCGCTCAATTGAGGTAACAGTAAAAATTATAATCACCAAAACTATGAATCGATATTTATATAACGGAGACACCTTTTAGCAATTAGGGGAATCATTAGCGAAGTCTGTGCGTTAAAGACGTGAACCGTTTCTGGGTCTTGTCATTTTTCACTGCTATTGCAAGTGCTTTTTTTGTGCCGATCATCACAACCATTTTTTTCCCCCTGGTTACGGCTGTATAAATTAAATTTCGCTGAAGCAAAATGTAATGCTGTGAAACCACGGGGATGACAACAGCCGGATACTCAGAGCCCTGAGATTTATGAACAGAGATGGCATAAGCCAGAACAATTTCATCAAGATCTGAATAATCATATTTTACTGCCCTATCATCAAATACTATATCCACTTCCTGAACAATCGGCCGTATCCTTTCAATTCTGCCAATATCACCGTTAAACACGCCTTTATCATAGTTGTTGCGTATCTGCATAACCTTGTCAT
>JAFDFT010000338.1 GCA_019309685.1 Deltaproteobacteria bacterium | reverse complement strand
TACTGCCACACTCTATCTTGTTCATATGCTCCTGAAGACGTTTAATATATTCGACACCGCTGTCTGGCGGTGTGTCTCGTCCGTCCAAAATAGCATGCACACAGACATTTACATCTTTTTCTTTTGCCATATCAAGCAATGCAAACAGGTGGGTGAGTTGACTATGGACACCGCCGTCCGAAACAAGACCCATCAAGTGAAGTGTGGTTCCTTTTTCTTTTACACACGACATCGCATGATTCAATTGATCATTCTTAGAAAAAGTGCCTTGCCGTATGGCCTCATCAATTCTTAAAAGGTCCTGATAAACAATTCTGCCTGCGCCGATATTTAGATGCCCGACCTCCGAATTGCCCATTATACCTTCAGGTAGCCCTACCGCTTCACCAGAACATAAAAGTTGTGTGTTTGGATATTCTTCGAATAGCCCATCCAGGTTTGGGGTATTGGCCAGCTTTACAGCGTTTCCATTTTTATCCTGATTAATCCCCCACCCGTCTAAAATAATGAGCATGTGAAGCCGGTTTATGTTTTTACTCATTAAAATGTCTCCCTAAAAAAACGTTGCTCATGCCTGAATTTTGCACGAATTGGAGACTTTCATATGCAAGGCATCTAAGGGTGAAGCCATAGTTAAACTATTTCGAACCCTTAGTAACGGCGCGTATGGAAGTCTCCGGTTTGCCCATCGGGTGAAAATTGATGAGAAATTAGAAGGATACTCTTTTTTTACCATATGGGTAAACCGCTTCAATGTCAAAGTACTGCTGGAACTATTATGATGACTCATTGAAAAAGATTCCCATCAATTTTCATGCAAGATTCAGGTTATATCAACAATTCAAGCCTGCTTATTCCTGATACTTGCTTTCTTCGTTTTACCTGTTGGTATTTTTTCTGCATCCGCCCAGAGCCCTTCAAGGTCATAAAATTCACGAATCGGTTCATAAAATACATGAATCACAACATGGCCATAGTCCAGCAAAACCCAATGCCCTTCCTTCATCCCTTCTATGCTGAGCGGCCGAATATCATGCTTTTTTAGATTGACATGAATATGTTCCGCGATTGCCGATACCTGTCTGTTGGAACGACCGCTGCAAATGATAAAAACGTCCGTAAAAGAAGTTAATTTTCTAACATCCAATACGATCACGTCTATTGCTTTTTTGTCCAACGCCGCTTTCACATATGGATCAATGGGTAGATCAGGCGGTGAATCCGATAATTCCGTCATGTATAGAGTCCTTTAGATTTTATATATCCTTCAACACCAGGCGGCAGCATTGGCTGAACGGGCATTCCCTTTTTTATACGTTTTCGAATTTTTGTTGCTGAAATATCGATGGGTGTTACATCATAAATATGAATTGGCATATTTTCCGAATGACTATATTTCTTCTCTGAAAAGGAGTATTCATAGTCATCAGATATATTTGATTGAATAAACGTTTCGAGTGTTTTCCATTTAGCACCATTAAAATGTTGTTCATTTTGGGGTCTGGACATCACGATAATAGGAATGATTTTAAAAAGTTCCAGATAGGATTTCCAGGTATCGATTTCAAAAAAGGCATCAATGCCCATTATTAAATAGAGCTGATTATCGTCTGCCATTTTTGATTGATATTGATATACCGTATCTATTGTATAAGAAGGCCCTGAACGCTTTAATTCGATATCAGAGATTGCAAACGATTCTGAAAAATCAGGAGTAGCGGATATGGCAATACGCAGCATATTGATTCGGTCATCCGCATTTACGACTACTTTTGTTTCTTTGTGAGGGGGTATGGCTGAGGGGAAAAAAATAATCCTGTCCAACGGAAAACCGTCTTTTACCTCTTTTGCAACTGCAAGGTGTCCGTTATGAACTGGGTTAAACGTACCGCCAAACAAGCCTACTCGCATATGGCAAATCCTGATATAATAAGTAATAAAAACGTATAAGTTTGAAAGTAAATTCTACTCCCTAAAGTGTTGGGAGATAGGTTCCAAAGGTTAAATCGTGACAAGTAACGGGTAAATAGTAAATAGTTTTTAGTATAATAAATAGAGGCCAATATTGATACCTTCTTTACTCTACCCTAATTGAGCGAAAGTCGAGGGTACGCCAGCTCCAAGGCATCCCAGGGTGAAGCTGTAGTTTGCTACTGCGAGCCCTGGGCAACACAGGAGATGATGTGGCAGCAGCTTTCCCGGGGGTAAAAAAATGGAAATAAAATGATAATATCCTTATTTCACCTATAATAGATCTATAAATATGGCTCCCGGCATGAATACACATCGGAAATTAAGCCTTAAAAAGTTTTTCCATTTTTTTACGCTCAATCAGGGCTCTATTCTCTAATCTGCCCATCACCAAAAACGACAAACTTGCTGGTTGTGAGTTCTTCCGGACCCATAGGTCCAAAAGCATGCAGTTTAGAAGTGCTAATCCCAATTTCAGCACCAAGACCTAATTGTCCGCCGTCATTAAAACGGGTAGAGGCGTTTACCAGAACAACGGATGAATCGACTTCTTTGACAAATTTTCTCGCACGAGTATAATCGGCGGTCACAATTGCCTCTGTATGGGCGGAACTGTACTGTGATATATGTGATATGGCCTGTTCTATATCTGATACAACCTTCACCGCAAGGATCAGATCTAAAAATTCTTCCGGCCAATCCGCTTCTGTTGCCTTTTTCGCCTCCGGTAAAATCTTACAGGTTTTCTCACACCCCCGTATTTCAACGCCGGTTTCTTTAAAACGCTTAGCCATACGCGGGAGAAAACCGTCAGCTTCATCCTGATGAACGAGCATGGTTTCCATGGCATTGCAAACACCGGGCCGTTGAACCTTCGCATTAAAACAGATATCATCTGCCATTATGTGATCGGCTCCGTGATCAACATATACATGGCATACGCCCTTATAGTGTTTCAACACAGGTATTTTTGAATGTTCGACCACAAACCGGATAAGCCCTTCACCCCCCCTGGGAATAATCAGATCCACAAATTCTTCCTGTTGCAGAAGGATGTTCACCGCTGATCTATCTTTTACAGGAACAACCTGGGCCGCGTCTTTTGGAAGACCGGTCTCAGTTAATGATTTGCTAATAATATCGGCTAAAGCCTGATTTGAATAAAAGGCCTCAGACCCTCCCCGCAATATGACCGCATTGCCCGCTTTGAGACATAAGGAAGCTGCGTCGATAGTAACATTGGGTCTGGATTCATAGATAATGCCGATAACCCCTAGCGGTATACGAATGCGTGAGACCTGCAGGCCATTTGGCCGAGTCCATGTCTTGATCACTGAACCAACAGGATCTTCAAGCTGTTTGATGTCATGAAGGCCGTCGACCATGGACTGGATGACTGAATCTGTTACGGTCAGTCGATCCAGCATTGCACGGGTAAGCCCCATGTCTTTCGCGCTTTCTAGATCTTTTTTGTTTTCCGCTTTAATATGATCGGCATTTTTAATAATTTTATCTGCTATTTTCTGAAGGGCTTTATTTTTCTTTTCAGAAGGAATTTTTGCCATTTCTATTGAAGCAGTTCTTGCTTGTTTCGCTATTTTGGTTATGATCGATTCAATAGACATATGTCTCCCCTTTAAAGAGTATATCAGCTCGGGTTTATTTTTCAGTGGTGATAACTAAATTATCCCTGTGTATCACTTCATCATAGGACTGGTAGCTCAGTTGTTTTTTTATCTGGCTTGAGTTTAACCCCTTGATCTTCAGTATATCAGCGGCACTATAGTTGACAAGGCCAATCCCCAGGGTTTTATTCTTTGTATCACGAACTTCAACAGCAGTGCCCACATGAAAATCATCTTTCACATCAACAATACCTATGGGAAGCAGGCTC
>JAFDFT010000337.1 GCA_019309685.1 Deltaproteobacteria bacterium | reverse complement strand
AAAACGAAAAATTATTTTTTGTTCGGAACAGGGAAGTTCAGGTAACAAAAGTAATTAAAAGTTCATCATATTTATCTTAATTTGCAAACCAAAAGCATTTTTGATAATCAGCGAAAATAAATGTAACCCGGATTATAAATGCCACAATTGCCAAATAGAAAATCAAACAGATTGTCAAATTATGATTATTCCAATGCAGGCGCATATTTTATTACAATTTGTTCGAAAGACAGAAAGAACATATTTTCAAAAATAAACAATGCCCCTGCGGTACTAAATTCTATTAAAACCAAATTAACAGATTTAGGCAATATTATTGATAAACAATGGCGTGATATTTCAAATCAATATGATAATGTTGATATCGATGAATTTATTATTATGCCCAACCATATTCATGGTATTATCATTATAAATAAACGTACTGTAGGGACAGGGGCAAGCCCTGTCCCTACAGCGTTGTCTAAAATCATTGATGCTTTTAAATCAAAATGTTCGATGGAATATTTAAAATACATTAAAGAAAACAAATTAAATGCCTCTGGACAAATATGGCAGCGTTCATTTTATGACCATGTAATACGTAATGCAAAATCATTTCATAAAATTAGAGAATATATAATGAACAATCCGCTGAATTGGGACAAGGATAAAAATAATATTAATGAAAATCGATATTGAATATAAATATAAACCATTCTTCTTTCTTTAAAATAAACCCTGGGAGGATAAAATGTTAATAAAAAAAGACAATGAAACAACCATTAGCATCCCCGGCGCGTTGAAACTGGTGGGTATCATAGGAGGCACCTGGGCAATCCTTGTTGTTTTAACATCAACCCTTGCGTATCTTCCTAAACATCCGGACTTTTCAATCTTTACTACCTATCTGAGTGATATCGGAGATACACCTGTATGGCCACAGGTTCTATTTAACTCGGGCACACTCATTGCCGCCCCCCTGCGTTATTTTATCGTGGCATTACTTGTATTAAGGCTTACACAATTGGGCGCGGGCCGGGCATTTGCCATCTCGGTTTTAATCATCGCATTTATTTCTGTAATAGGCACCATATTAATGACGGCAGTTCCTTATAGTAAAGCTCCCGCAATCCATAAGCTGGGGATTCCGATGTATTTTTTAGGCGTTGTTATCTTTCAAATGATCATTTTCTTTAAAGAATGGGTATTGAAAACTGTTCCCAAGATTTTGCCGCTGCTGACATTATTGCTCGTTGTTGTTTTTTTTATTTTTGCAGCACTGGTTGTTCTTCTTGAAAAAGGAGTTGTTAGTCGGAGTACGCCTGTGATCTGGGAGTGGCTTGCTTTTTTCACTTCTGTTGTCTGGGTATTTGCCCAAAGTATTCTACTGGGAAAAACGAATAACAATTAGCACAAAGATTCTCATCAATTTTTATGCAAGATTCTGGTAATAAGGGGCTCACATGGAAAATAAAGTATTTAAACGAACGGAAACAACCGGTACCATCATCAGTTCAGCCAGATATAATCTGACAATTGGTGCGGTTCTTTGCTGGGGGTTTTTTCTAAACTGGCTCATGGTAAAACATATTGATCCAGTCGCTATTATGGCCATTAATCCATGGATATTTTTCATAGGCTATTTTGCGTTTTGTTTTTTCGGGATCTATTTATTCAATAAATCGAATAATCCGGCCATCAGTTTTATCGGATATAATTTTGTGGTGGTTCCCTTTGGCCTAATCATTAATATCGTTGTTCACGCCTATGACCCGGAATTGGTATTAGAAGCCATTCGTATCACGGGCCTGGTTACTTTTGTCATGATGCTTCTTGGATCCTTATTTCCGGCTTTCTTTAAAAAAATAGCCGGCGCGCTGACCATCGCTCTTTTTATCGTGATTATTGTTGAGGCTGTGGAAATATTTATATTTAAGGTTCACCATGGAGTCATTGACTGGATTGTTGTGTTAATTTTTTGCGGCTATATTGGATATGATTGGGGAAGAGCCAACCAGATACCCAAGACATTGGATAATGCGGTTGACAGTGCCGCAGCGCTATACATGGATATTATTAACCTGTTTCTCCGGATTCTTAGAATCCTCGGCAGACGAAGGTAGGGCTCAATCGGTCACCTGGGATGGATTTGCGTATTGAGTTTTTTAGCATTTATTGTAATGTCAATAATAACAATAGGCCGCAGGAAGCACAATTAACCTCTTGTTTAAAAAGGGAATTAAAAAGCAAGGAGAATAAGAATGAATGACAAATCGTATTAATTCGTCTCAGGAATTATTTTCGGTTTGATTACCATCGATCAATTGACAAGACTTATTGGCCAAATTCCTGTTCAAGTAGGCATATTTAATGTTCCTTTGTGGCCATCAGCCATTGGATTAATCGTGGCATTGTCCATGTGTATATGGGCGTTCCGGTAAGCAGGCAAGTAGAGAAAGAAAACCGATCTCGGCCTCTATGCTTCTGCTTTCTTTTAAAAGATAAGTGTTTCTTCATCTTTTGGAGGCAGCATTGAATCCGTTAAGATCGTTCGGTCAGCATACGTTATTTTCATGGTCGCATTTCGGATAAGCTGAATTTTCATAAAGTAACCTTTTTGTCAGTTTCGATTATCGTTCTCAATTTGTGATATTTTTCTCTTTTGCCTATTTTTATTCCGAAACCAGCAGGTTTAAATATTTATGAAATGGATCATTGTCAGGATTTTGGCTCCAGACATATTCTGCAGTATTCGCAATATCCATAGCTTTATTTTCGCCAAAAAGTGATGCGATAACTGCTAAATACATATCCATTCCCGCTGATACACCGGAAGAAGTAAATATAGAGCCGTCTTCTACCCATCGGGCTTCTTCAATCCACTCCACCTGATCGCTTTGTTGCGTTGCCATCTTAAAATACGCCTTATTGGATGTCGCCCTGCGGCCATCCAAAAGGCCGGCTTTTGCAAGCAGCCAGGAACCCGAGCACACAGACATTGTAAGTTTTGCTGTCGGTACTCGATCCTTCAGAAAAGAGAGCATGGCTTCATTACTCAATTCTTGAACCGTTCCAAAGCCGCCTGGTAATAATATCAAGTCGAGATGTGGGCAATTCTGAAAATCAATTTCAGCTACTGTTTGGGGGCCTTGAAATGAAGATACTGCCCCGGCATTTTCTGCAATAGTAATAATTTCAATTTGAGGTTTGAGGTTTCCAAACATTTCCAGAGGACCGTAGAGATCGAGCAGTTCAAAACCTTCATATAAAATAGCACCGAGTGTAAGTGGATCTTTGTTAGGTGTCATATGTTGTTCCTTTCAAATTGTTGCTAGTTTCACGGTAAGGTTTGTGAAAGGTTTAATAAAATGGAGGCGGCATTGCAACCAATAGGGTTGGGTCTTCATTCTTGACAGAATCTTCGGGAGAGTGAAGAATGAAGCTCTGACGATATCTTGTGCTTTCCAGACTCTATTTCTCTGCCAGCACCTCATCATCAATACCTTCGCAATCCGAAGCGTAGTATCGCAGTCCAATGAAAAAAAATAAGGCTGCCAGCAAACCGGCCGGGACCATATATAACAAAGAAGTTGTCAAACCTGCCGCACCCCCACCAAATTTGTCGGACAGATAGCCGATAACGGTTGGCCCCCAGGCGCCCCCCGTAAGAAATATCAGATTTGCACCGACCGCAAGGGAGGTTGCGCGCAATCTCGGGGCGACCACGTCCTGTGTAATGGCGAAAAAGGCTGGTATTGCCAAATTACCGATGGAATGCATCTGCAATTGCAAGCAGAACGATCAACTTTAAGGATAGCCCAAACAATAAAAACAGAATCAATTTGGTGACAGTACCGCACAGAATAAAAATCAATGCAAATAGATAACGACCATTTTTGTTTCGTTTTTGCCACCGATCGGACAATATTCCGCCAACGACGCCTCCAAAAGCGCCGAGCACATATATCAAACCTGTGATACCTCCCGCTCGTGAGGCATCCAACGCATACTGCCGCATAAACAACGTAGGCATCCATCCTGCCAACCCAAATCCCAGAAATACCCAGGCGGAAAAACCAAGAGCCGCAAGGATCAGACTTTTTATTTTAAAAATCCCGGCAATATCCACCAGGCTTTGCCGAGAAAACATTTTATT
>JAFDFT010000336.1 GCA_019309685.1 Deltaproteobacteria bacterium | reverse complement strand
GGATGATCGGGCAAGAAGGGTTTTAGGGATGCTTTCGAAAAATGGATCCGCGTTTACTTTATCCATGATCGTATCGATACCCGGAAGCATTCGCAAAAGGGTCTGTTTTTTCTTATTTTCGCTCATTTTATCTTCCAACAAGGATTCTGTATTTGAATTTCAAAAAATGGGCACCTAAAACTGTTTACAATCCAGAAATGAGAACTTTTTTGTCCCGCCATATCGGGACGGGAAAGGGTTATTTATGGATGGAAACTATTTAATAATGATCCTTTATAACACTATATTGCCAATTAATTCAATAGATTTCTTTAAATTAGCAAACTAGGCTTAATAAAAAATGCTTTATGGATAGCTTTTTTTACGTTATGTTTATAATTCAATTAATAAATTCCAAGACAAATGAGATAAGCTAACGACACAAAAGCTGAATCACAGAGGAGGTTATGGAGAATCTCTTAGTTACGGGGGGATGCGGTTTCATGGGGTCTGACTTTATCCGCTACCTGTTAACAGAATCCGATTTTAATGGGCGGGTAATCAATTTGGACACGCTTACGTACGCGGGAAATCCTGAGAACCTGAATGGCATGGATGAGAGATTTTCTGACCGGTATTTTTTTGTTAAAGCCGATATTTGTGACCCAAAAGCATTGGATAGAGTATTTGAAGAATTTAGTATCGATTCCGTGTGCCATTTTGCTGCGGAAACCCATGTGGACAGATCTATTATGGGGCCATCCGCGTTTATTAGGACAAATATAGAAGGAACGTTCAACCTGTTGGAATCAGTGCGATCACGTCTGGATAAAATAAGCCTTTTCCATCATATAAGTACGGATGAGGTGTACGGATCTTTGGGAGAGAAAGGCTATTTTACAGAGGATACGCCATACAATCCCAGCAGTCCGTACTCTGCATCTAAAGCCGCTTCTGATCACCTTGTCAGCGCTTATAACAGGACGTATCATCTGCCCATAACCATTTCAAATTGCTCAAATAATTATGGCCCTTATCAATTTCCAGAGAAACTCATACCTCTTATGATCCTCAACGCCATTGAGGGAAAACCGCTTCCTGTTTATGGTACAGGGAAAAATATTAGAGACTGGATTTATGTTAAAGATCATAGTCGTGCTGTTTGGGCGATTATGAAAAAAGGAGAAAAGGGCGGCAAGTATCATATTGGCGGGAAATATGAAATGCGAAACATTGATGTTGTGGAGATGATATGTGATTTGCTTGATAGTATAAAAGTCAAAAAAGATTCCGCACCAAGAAGAAACTTGATTACGTTTGTTGAAGATAGAAAGGGTCATGATTTCAGGTATGCAATGGATTTTACGAAACTGGAAAATGAGTTAGGATGGACGCCTGCGGAATCATTTGAGACAGGGCTGAAAAAGACAATTGATTGGTATCTTAACCATAATGATTGGGTGCAGAGAGTTAAAAGCGGTGAATATAGAAACTGGATAAAAACGCATTATGGAGGGTAGATTACAAAGTAAGCATACGTGCTTCAATGATGTCTATTCTCTCAAGATAATTTATAACGTCCAGGTTTTAAGTTTTAGGTGTTAGGTGATTTCCCTGCTAATTGGAAAAAGGCCTAAAAGAGAATATCCATAGATGAACTCAAATTTTGGATGAATATTTAATGAAAAATGCAAAAGACTATATCATTTTCGCGCTGGATGTGGATACAACGGAAGCTGCAAAAAAAAATGTTGAGATGCTGGCCCCGGATGTGGGGATGTTTAAAGTGGGTTTAGAGCTTTTCATCAGATCTGGGCCGGATATTGTAAACGTTATTAAGAAGGCAGGGGCGGCTGGTATCTTCTTAGACTTAAAGCTTCATGATATTCCGGAAACTGTTTACCGGTCCATGCGTATTATCAGTGATCTGGACGTAGATTTCGTAACTGTGCATTGTGCAGATTCAAAAGAAATGATCACCGCAGCAGTTGAAGGAAGCAGAGGGAAAGTAAAGGTTTTAGGTGTGAGCGTTTTGACCCATATACATGAAAACAATATTCGAGCAGCAGGTTTTAAAGATGAATTTTGTTCTGATATATCAAAGCTTGTATTAGAAAGGACTGCCATGGCGAAGGCTGCGGGAAGTGCGGGGATTATCTGTTCAGGGCATGAAGTAAAGACAATAAAAAGCAGATTTGGATCTGAATTCATTGCGGTGACACCGGGTATCCGTCCGGACTGGGGGCAGGTCGCAAAAGATGATCAAAAACGTGTCATGACCCCTGCGCAGGCGATCAAAAACGGATCAGATTATCTGGTCATTGGAAGGCCTATCAGAGACGCTGAGGATCCCGGGAAAGCCGCGATTCGAATTAAAGAAGATATCGAAACAGTCCTTTAGCGTCCCGTATTCTGGTCAACCTTCGATTTTTAAAAAAAGATATATAGTCTAATGATAGAAGCACAAAGTACCAGCACGCCCAGAATGAGTACAACAATCAGTTGATCATTGTTAAAGTGCCTCATCTATTCATTCTTCTTTATCAAGTCCAAACGCAGAATGAAGTGCACGAACCGCAAGTTCAGCATATTTTTCCTCAATAACACATGAAATCCTGATCTCAGAAGTACTGATCATGCTGATATTAATATTTTCATTTGCCAGTGCGGTAAACATTTTTGCCGCGACGCCATGATGACTTTTCATTCCAACACCCGTAACAGAGACCTTTGCAACACTATCCTCGCCAAGCACATCTTTTGCACCAATTTCTGAGCCCACTCTCTTCCCAATTTTCATGGCTTCTTTAAAATCTTTTTTGGGAACAGTAAACGAAAGATCATTTAAATTATCTGTTGGAGAGCTTTGGATGATCATGTCCACAAGAATTCCTGCTTCAGCGATGGCTGAAAATATTTTAGAGGCGATTCCCGGCTGATCCGGGACTGTCTTTATCGTTATCCGTGCTTCATTTTTGTTATGGGTCACACCTGATACCACAGGGCTTTCCATATCGGAATCAACATCCATTACCATGGTTCCTTCCTCCTCATTAAAAGATGACCTGACATGTATTGGCACATTATATTTTTTTGCAAGTTCAACCGACCTGATTTGCAGAACTTTTGCACCCAGGCTTGCCATCTCCAGCATCTCGTCAAAAGATACTTTGTTCATTTTTCTTGCTTTTTCACAGATGTTTGGATCCGCGGTGTAGATGCCATCCACATCCGTATATATTTCACAAGAATCTGCGTCAATGGCTGCGGCGATTGCCACAGCAGATGTGTCCGATCCGCCTCGGCCCAGTGTTGTAATATTTCCTTCTTCATCGCATCCCTGAAATCCCGCGACAATGACAATACGGCGGTTATTGATGTATTCTTTAATGCGGCTTGCGCCAACGTCAACAATCCTCGCATCGCCAAAAGCACAATTGGTCATTACTCCAGCCTGATGTCCAAGCAGGGATGATGCCGGATATCCCATGGACATCAGTGTAATGGAAAGCAGTGCGGCACTTGTTTGTTCACCGGTGGCAAGCAGCACATCCATTTCTCTCTTGTCCGGCGATGGCGTAATTTTATGGGCCATATCTATCAAACCGTCTGTTATACCGGCCATGGCTGAAAGAATGACAACAACATTATTACCAGCGGTATATGTTTTTACAATGCGATTCGCGACATTGCGGATACGGTCAAGATCTCCGACCGCAGTACCCCCAAATTCTTTTACGATTAAACCCATTTTATCACCTAAAAAAATATAAAAGTTGTAAGAGATTAACTTTTAACAATCTATTAAAGATGGATATTCCTCTCAATTTGCTTGGAGAGAAGGGGCCTGGGATTCTAGGGTTCAAGGGGTTGTTTTCATGTAATTTTATTAA
>JAFDFT010000335.1 GCA_019309685.1 Deltaproteobacteria bacterium | reverse complement strand
ACTTTTAATCTAATACTTTTAGGCCCTCTAAATGCAATAGATACATGTTCCCATTTCTCGGTATCTAATAATCTAACGATGCGCGGATAACCAGGGCCTGTTCCGCCTAACCACTTATCACCAAACTTCAGCCCCATATCAACGAAAATCATGATAGACTGGCGAATCAAACCATGATTTAACCTACATGCTTCCGGATAAACTCTGCAATTCCCTCAATAGCTTTCTGAGCTTCTGGTACCATGGAGACGAAAAACTGCCAAACGTGAACCATGTCATCCCAAACTTCCAGGTTGACTTCTACACCCGCTGCCTTAGCGCCTTCCGCCAGTCGCTTGGCATCATCCAGCAGGATTTCGGCGGTTCCTACCTGAATCAGCAATGGAGGCAGTCCTTTGAGATCAGCGTATATTGGAGATGCCTGAGGTGTTTTAGGATCGGCGCCGCCCAGGTATGCCTTTGCCATTCTTAGCAAGGGATCCCGTTGAACCATTGGATCGATATCGGCCTTCGTTTTTGCAGATCCTCCCAACGCTTCCATATCCACCCATGGCGAAAGACACACACCGGCCGCGGGTAAGGGATCACCTGTTTCCTTCAGGTTGAGCATGGTTGCAATTGTTAATCCTCCCCCCGCTGAATCACCCGCTATCACTAATCGTTCAGGTGAATGCCCTTCGGAGTTCAACCAGCGATATGCGGCCGTCGCATCTTCCACAGCTGCCGGAAAAGGATGCTCGGGAGCCAATCGATAATCAATCAAAAGAACTTTTGCCTTAGCACTTTTGCTCAGAAAAGAGACCAAACTGCGATGGGTGTCCATGGAACCAATACAGTAGCCGCCTCCATGGAGATAAAGGATAACTGTATCATTAAGTATCTCCGCAGGAACGATCCATTCAGCCGGCAGTTTACCGATTGTGATCGGTTCACATGTAACACCATCTGCAACAGGTAATTGTGAGGTGTTCTGTTCCATCCCTTTTCTTTGCTCCTCAAAGGAAAGGTCGGACGTGTCTGGAAACGATTTTAAAAGTTCGACAACTTGTTCGAATTCTTGACTAGGCATACTAAATCTCCTTTACATCAGATCTCATAATTGGCCAACACTTCTTACCCTCAGGTTCATCAGTTAACGGTTATACGTTTAAAGTTTCTTTGCCGCCCGTGCTCTTTCCAGGTAGCGGTCAATGGCTTTGCTTGCTTCCCAGTCATCCAATCCGCTTCCTGGCCAGGTGAGCAAAGCTTCATATGGATCCTGCCCCCGTTCTTCCGCATAGGCTTTGAATATCTCATTGTCCGTTTGAACAATGGCCAGAATATAAATATAAGAGGTCCAAAAGGCATTCAACCGGATATCCTCCCAAAGTTCATCCAGACTGTAATCCTTAACTCCGTTTTGTACCAGGATCTTATAATAGCTATCAACAAGGTCTTTTTCATGAACCCTCCGACTTTCCGGATCAATCAGCAGCGGCCGTGCCACGTCCATTGCGGCTGCATTTACGCAAAGGACCTGCCAGTCGATAACGGAAAAGCGGTTGTCGGATTCGGTGGGAAAGAAACATTGCAAATAATGATAGTCTCCATGACACAAGGTAAAAGGACCGGGAGTAAAATCAAACATTTCATCCCAGACAACCAGCGACTTCTCCAGGGTTGCCCATGCGTTTGCCGACATATAGGATTCAAATTGCTGTTTGATCATGGGCAGAATAGCGGCGAAAACCTGTTTCAGTTGTTCCATCCACGGTTTAAAAGACGGCTTACCCGGCTGAGGAATCCAGTCAAGCTTGTCAAGATCCGGATGGTTCCACCATCTGGCATGAAAAGGGGCCATTTTGTTTAGCATGAGCCGGCTGTCATCGGGATTGCTGACAAACATTTCACCCAATCTTAGGTGTGCAATGTCTTCCAGCATCAACACAAAATCGTGGCTTTCAAGGTCGATCTCAGCGGCAAAACATCGGGGTGCCAGTCCCTTTGCACTATCAGCCACGTACTTGAAGAAATGCACCTCTTTAAGATAGGTGTTCATGGCCTGGGCCATCTGTCGTGCCTGATCAAATTTAACTGGAAATTTTCCAATGAGACTGGCTGGGCCCTTGGGAACTTCTTTATCATATTCCAATTGAATTCGTACAACATCCGATGTCTGGCCAGGATCACCGACTGGATCGACTGAAAATTTTTTAACTTTGACATCATCGGGAATCCCGCTTTTATGTAATATTTGGGATAACCACTCGCAGGACAGGTCTTCAACACATATCGGAAACTTTTCTGCCACCATTTTTTCACCTCAACTTAAATTAAAATATAAATCCAGTTGTGCATTATTCAGTATTATAAATAAAATGATGCTGTCAAGACAGATATATTGCTGATAATATATCGTTTAAGTTATCACATAATTGAATCAACGTGACATCGAGCAGCCCGGAGGGGAATGAGGACCCTAAAATGCGAAGAAATCAAAAAGTATAAAAGCTAAAACTGCCTCACCCTCCGGACATATCTCAATTGTTTTGTTGCGTTAAACTTTTATTTAATCAAATGCCATTGACGTTTTCCATTCTTTCCATACATTACCAACCAGTTCCGGTCCGGGCTTGAGTGTCATCTTGCCTGGTTGCCAACCAGATGGGGTGGCTTCTGTTCCTTTCGATTTCCTCACAAGTTGAAAGGCTTGAACTTGTCTAAACGTTTCATTAACATTTCTCCCTACCGGAGGCGTTAGCACTTCGTATCCTTGAATAATTCCATCCGGATCGATAATAAATCTTCCTCTTGTCTCAACACCAGCATCCTCGTCATATACACCATAGACTTTTCCCACTCTCCCGCCAGCGTCAGATAGCATGGCAAAGGGAACGCCCCCATCTACCATTTTAGAAAGTTCATTGTCATTCCACATCTTATGCACGAACATGCTGTCAATACTCATAGATAAAATTTCTACGCCTAATTTCTGAAATTCAGGATGTTTTTCAGCAACTGCTGAAATTTCAGTTGCTCAGACAAATGTAAAGTCACCTGGATAAAAACACAAAAGAACCCATTTCCCAAGGTGATCTGATAACTTTACATTAATGAATTTTCCCTTCTGGTAACCTGGTGCAGTGAAATCGGGCGCCTTTTTGCCTACTTGAATCATACTCATGACCTCCTTTTCATCATTATTATCTTTTTCAAGTTTTTGTTCAGGAGCTTTTTCTCCTACCGGCCCACCTGTGGGTCGAGCACATCCCGCCTTTAATTCTTCTGCCATAGGCCCTCCTTCATTTGGGTTATTAGACTTTTAATTTTACTGAAATGTGCAACTATATTATTAAAATGCAAGCAGATTCTCTGCTATATCTAAAACAGCAGATACCTTGCTTTCACACCTGCCTAAAATAAATAATAATTTATAGCATATAGTACTATGTAATGACAACTCTGGGTATTTGAATACGCTTCACCATAGACATTATGTTTAAATATTAATCACACGTAATCCAAAACTTCTCTCAGAAGTTGTGTGCAGATATTGCCTCCAAAAATTGCTTGCAGATTTTTCACAAAACCTATAGTTTGTTAAATTCGTAAAAAACAATAAAGGTAATGACAAATTAAATGTTTCAAGCTCCCCGCTTATTGCGGGATTTCCGCTTTGCTCTATCGAATTTCGTAAATTCTGAAAAATAAGGCGTACTTATAGTATGTTGAATGGACTCAGGATGCAGAACAATACAGTCCGTCTCAGGCGGATTACGAAGCTATCTAAATTAATTAGGAGTAAAAATGTCAGATACTGATAACAAAAAATGGGCTTTAGGAAAGGCTCCGAAGGTTACCATGGGAAACCCCTCATTAATGAACTCACTCATTATTCACCG
>JAFDFT010000334.1 GCA_019309685.1 Deltaproteobacteria bacterium | reverse complement strand
TTGAAATGAATGTTGAACGGATTTCCAGTGATGAAGCGGAGGCAGGGGGAATATTTTTCGGTTGGTGGGTGGTCTTGTCCGCTTTTTTAATTTCTGCCGTCACCATCGGTGCTTATTACAGCTTCGGTGTTTTCTTTCTGCCTATTATTGAAGAATTCGGGTGGTCCCGGGGCCTTGTATCCGGCGTTATTCTTGTAGGCGGGATTACATATGCACTGATTGTACCTTTAACGGGCTTACTGGCAGACCGGATCGGTTTTCGGGTTATTACCACAATCACAGCCGTTATTGTGGGAATCGCCTTTATATTGTCTTCCCTGGTGCAGAATGTCTGGCACCTCTACCTGTCTCTTGGAATTCTGGCCGGATTGGGCGCCCCTGCCGGTATAGCCCTGCCTCTCTCATTGGTAGCCCGATGGTTCAGGCGCCGTCAGGGTCTGGCCCTTGGGATTGCAACCACCGGCATAGGTGTGGGCACCGCACTGATTCCCCCTCTGGCCGCTTATATTATCGCCGAGTACGGATGGAGACCAGGATATGTTGTAATAGGTATGCTTGTGGGTGTGATCTGTATCCCGGCGGCGTTATTGACGATGAGGGAGCCCGACCCAGAGTATGTCCGGGATTTCGAAGGTGAGGAGACCATGGAGGGAAGTAACGGGGCGGAGGATATGTCGCTGGGTGATGCGCTGGGTACATCCTCTTTCTGGTATCTGTTCTTTGTTTTCGCAATTTTGATATTTTGCCTTGGCCTGGCCTTCACCCATCTTGTTCCATACGCCCGGGATAGTGGAATGACGGCTGTTGCGGCCGCCGGCCTCCTGACCGTGATAGGTGTATTCAGTATAATCGGACGACTGGCATCAGGGACCATATCCGACCGTATTGGCGCCCGCCCTGTCCTCATTGCGGGAATCATCATTCAGGGAACTATGATACTATGGCTCGTCAAAGCAGAAACAGGATGGATGTTTTATCTCTTTGCCGTTATGTTTGGACTATCCTACGGTGGAAATATCGTGCTGGTGCCGAAACTGACTTCCCGTATATTCGGACTCACAGCTATGGGGGCCATATATGGAGCCCTGTCCGTGGCCGACGGGCTGGGTTACGGAACCGGTCCGTGGCTGGCAGGATATATACACGACATCACCGGTAGCTATCACATTTCCTTTTACATAGTTGCCGCCGGGCTTCTGCTCGCAGTTTTTTTAGCTTTTGTGTTAAAGGAAAAGTCGGCGGGTAGTGAATCACCCCATTCTTTATTCGGCTTGCTTTTTTCATCTATGGGGTTTGCTCCCCGTGAAATGCCACATGTAAACATTCTCATTGATTTGCTCAATCATCAGGCACCTCACTTCCTAACATAAATCCATTTTGCCTGCTTATCCCATCCATCATATTGCGTTACGTAATCGCAACTTTTTGGGGCTTTGCAAAAGCTATAAAACAGAACTGATACTTTTAACCGAAAGGCGGAAGGATAACTCCGACTATTTTAATTTAATAGGAATATTTTGTAATTTAAGGCTATGAATACAAATAGCATATTACATAATGTAATCGTAACCTCAACTTTGATCGTTATAGGTTTCGATATATAGACATAATCTGCTATTTTGGATTTAAGATTTAGATGCAATTTTGCGTCTATTTCTTGGTCAATATTTCATTTATTTTCTGAGAAAGCTGTTCCATGCCAAATGGCTTTTGAATAAAACCGTTACATCCTCGTTTGAGTATATCAATTGCCTTGCCATTTATATTGTAACCGCTCGAAAGTAAAACCTTGATGTTATTATTTATCTTTTTTAAACTATCATATGTATTACTTCCTGTCGTTCCAGGCATAATCATATCCAAAATTACCATATCGATTTTATCCCGATTCTCCTTGTAGATTTCTAGCCCTTCTTTTCCGCCTTTAGCAACTAAAACAGCATATCCTAATCCTGTTAACATCTCTTTCCCCACATCAAGCATCATCTGTTCATCATCGATTAATAGAATGGTTCCTGATCCCTTTTTCATCTTTTTGGAAGGTTTTTTAACATATGCGGCCTTCTTTTCTGAGGCAGGAAGAAAAATATTAAACGTTGAGCCCTTATCAAGTTCGCTGTAAACAGTTATAAAACCTCCGTGGTTTTTGATTATGCCGTATGCAGAGGAAAGACCCATACCTGTTCCTCTCTCCTTCTCCTTGGTTGTAAAAAACGGGTCGAAGATTTTATCTATTGTTTCTCCAGGCATGCCGATACCTGTGTCAGTTATAGATATTTTTACAAACTTTCCTGGTTCAACCTCAAAAGGTTTTGTATAATCCTTGTCAATATTCACGTTTTCTGTCTTTATGTGGAGTTCTCCTCCATCCGGCATGGCCTGCCATGCATTGACATAGATGTTCATAAGAACCTGCCCTATTTGGCCTCTGTCAACTTCATTCGTCCACAGGTTTTCTTCATATTTACTATGGATAGTGATCTCCTTTTTAGTACGACTAAACATGCGGTTATGATCTTTAACGAGCTCATTTAAATCGGTTGGTTTTACCTCGTACTTGCCTCCTCTTGCAAAACCTAATAGTTGCCTTGTCAGTTCAGAGGCGCTTTCGACACATTTTTCAACTTCAGTTAGGTGCTTGTAATGTGGATGAGAAGTGTCTGTATTTAACCTTATAATAGAATTGTATCCAGTTATAGCCATAAGCAAGTTGTTGAAGTCATGCGCAATGCCTCCTGCCAGGGTGCCGATGGCTTCCATCTTCTGGGCTTGTTGTAGTTGGGCTTGGAGTTTTGTCCTTTCATCTTCTATCTTCTTGCGCTCGGTGATATTTCGTCCTGAAACAACAAAGCCCATTATCTTGTTATCTTCACCATTATATGGGTAATAAGTGATATCCATGCAACGTCGCCCATGACCTGGAAAATCAAACCAATTTTGATAGTTTATTTCTTCACCAAGCAAACAACGGTCACCGTTAGGCTTGATAACAGCATTGAAAAACTCTTCTCCAAACACATCGGCCACTGTATTCCCAATCAACTCTTCATGAGTTATTTTAAACGCATCTATATATGCTTTATTTGCAGCAAGATAGTTATACTGCCTATCCAAGAGTGCAAGCATATCAGTGGAACTGGATACAATGTGTTTATATCGGTGCAGTGCACCTTCCGCTTGCTTTCGTTCGGTAATGTCGCGGCTGATGCCAAGGATCTCCTTCGGTGTCCCGTCTGCATTATAAATGACTGATAACGTAGATTCTACCCAAACTGTCGAACCATCTCTTGAAGTCATTTCAAAGTTGAAGACTGTTGGTTGAAATGTCCCCTTCAGCATGTTGTCCCAATCCCTAGCCAGTATATCCGTAGCTTTTTTGAAGGATTCAGGCGTCAATATCTGATCTAAAGATTGTTCCTTTACTTCATCAGCACTGTATCCTCTTAATGTCTGGATAGAAGGGCTAACAAAAGTAAACCGCAGGTTCAAATCCATGGTCCATATGACATCTTGAACATTATTGGCCAGAAGACGATACTGTTTTTCACTTTTTCGAAGGGAATCCTCCGCCTGTTTACGTTCTGTAATATCGGTGCTAATGCTCAACATTGCAGGTTCATCGGCCCAGTGGATTTTCTTTACGTAGACAAGCATGGGGAATATTGAACCATCCTTTCGTATATGGGAAACCTCGAAACTGGCCTCCCCAACTTCTTCTATCTGTTTCATGCGAGACGTAATCAGGTTTGCACTTTCCGGCACATCAATATCGCGAAGATTAATAGCCATAAATTCATCCTTTTCATAGCCGTGCATTTCGAATGTTCTCTTATTGGCATAAATCATCCGCCCATCGAAATTATGAACAAGGATAGAGTTTGGAGCAATATCAGCCATCTCTGCTAAAAGACCGAAACGTTCCTCGGACTGCTTTCTATCAGATTCTGCTTGCTCTAATTCTTGAATTCGTTTTTCTAAGTCTTGATAGGTTGGTTTTTTTACCATTAGTCAAAACTCTGATTCACAAAAGGAAAATAATTTATATCTCGTTTATTTTCAAAGCTTTTACATGTTACTTAAAAAACTAAACTTCAAGGAAAGGTACTTTCTAGAATTTTATCAATTGTAATAGAAAAAAATAAAAATGCAAACTTTATGCCATATTTTGATAATTTTGGGGGATATTATGGGCTGTTATTCTAACATTTTTTATTGGAGATATACATAGTATATGAAACATAAAAAACAGAGGATTACTTGCCTTAATGCACGGCTGAAACTTATCACGATTTATAGCATATATGGTAAAGCAATGGAAACTAGTTTGGCGATTTCACCTTGCCAATACCGCCATACATTTATTTTGTATCTTCATCTCAAGTTTGTGAGAGCCGTTCCAAAGCTTCAAGCTTATGTTTAGCAAAAAATATATCTTTCTTTACCATACTTGCAATAACTCTTTGTAAACCCGTTATACCAAAACAAGCTGATCGAACTGAAAAACCTTTTGCCTGGAGGTTTGCCATCATCTCATCAGCGCGCTTTTGTGCACGCTTCTTCATTGGTGCTTTCGTAAAATCCATTAAATGAAGAACCATTTTGCCTTCGGCATTCTCACTTTCCTTTTCCTGTTCTTCGATTCCTTCAACAAATTGGTCTTCATTTACATTAGAGTAGTCAGCAAAAAGAATCTTCTTGCCGTTGAACTCAACCCATTTTATCCTATCTTTCACTTTACACTCCTTTAAATCCTGTTTTTCATAATATTATTATTGTTCACTAACCAGTTTTCAGCACCTTCCATATTCTTAAATGAAACAACTCTTCACGGTTAGCAAGCAAAACCTATGCCATTGTGACAACTTGCATGAGTACTGGGGGATTTTATGGACTTTTCTAAGCAGAAATACGCTGGGATAGGCTAGTATCTTAAAATAACAGATTGCTTGCCTTAATTTTTACTTTGAGCTTTGTTGAATTTATGACATATTGCATTATGTAATGGAAACTTTTTGGGATTTCTAGGATTGTAAAAAGATGGGAATAATGTGCAATTTTGAGGAACGCCAGTGTTAATCGGACGCCGAACGAAGTGAGGGGACTACCATCGGTACGATGGTGGCG
>JAFDFT010000333.1 GCA_019309685.1 Deltaproteobacteria bacterium | reverse complement strand
CTGGAGCATATGGCCGCCAATGGTTGACGATTTTTCTACCAGATATACTTTATGACCGCCATTTCCTATGTCTAGAGCAGCCTGCATGCCGGTAATGCCGCCGCCCACCACCATTATATCAGGATGAACATTGACTTCGCGTGCATTAAGACTTTCATGATAATTGACCCGGTTGATAGCCCCTGCTACCAGTGTCTTTGCTTTGCGAGTGGCCTCATCTTCATCCTTAGTGACCCAGGAGACCTGTTCGCGCACAGACGCCATCTGGAAAAAATAAGGGTTGAGCCCGGCTCGTTGACAAGCATTCTGAAAGGTCTTCTCGTGGAGTCTTGGCGAACAGGAGGCCACAACAACTCTGTTAAGGGCAAATTCCTTAATGTCCTTTTCAATCATCTCCTGGCCCGGGTCTGAACACATAAACTTATAATCCCGGGCTATCACCACATTTTTCAGTTCTCGAGCAAAGGCCGCCACCTCTTCAACCCGAACTTTACCGGCGATATTAATCCCGCAATGGCAGATATAAAAACCCAATTTTATGGACATGGATGTCCCCTTTTATCAACCCGAGATTCTTAAGTTCCTATAAGTCAATAAAATCATTGACCTTTATCTCTTTACCTTGTCATTCTGAAAAGCTTGTCTTTGACCTGATGGGGAGTAAAGATCCATATTGTGTTCAACAAGTACAGATTATGGATACCGGATCAGGTCCGGCCTGACATAAGAACTTCTGACACTTTAGTTATTAAGAAGATATCAAAAATAGCAATTTAAAATCCACTCATTCAACATCAAAAAAAGAGCTTTCCGTCCGGACAGAAACCTTTTGTGTAAAATGCAATTAAATGCTGGATACTCGTTAGTGGATGCTGGATACTCGTTAGTGGATGCTGGATACTCGTTAGTGGATGCTGGATAATGAATCATAGCGGTACTCTATCTGATCTTTCAATTTCGATGACGATATCAATCGTTTCAACATGGTGTGGAATAAGGCAGAATATCAATTTTCTTCCTTCCAGCATCATGAATCTCCAATTGTTATGCAAAATCAATATAAAATCACGATAGCCACTAATTAACATTCAACTGCTTAAGCAGGCTTAAGGTTAGCGTATCAAAGAATTTTCTAAAAAATCAAGACATTTTATCAGCAATAGAGGGAATTTAATTTCATAAGAAGCTTATATCCAGACATCGTCAAATATTTTAGTCGTCGAGTGTTTGGGTTATTGAATGGTTGAGTCGTTTTCGTTGGTTTTTGGCTAAAAAATGGTTACACCGCGTGTAGTCATAAGCAACACTCATCTATATAACCGATATCAATTTGCTTTTACACAAAACAGGCTTTCAGCCCTTCCAGGAGTGTAGCTAAAGTGTTCACTCTCCCTTTTTCTTTTCAAAAGAGGTCTTTAAACCTCTTCCTATTGTGATTCCCAAAAAATGAATAATTACAATAGGTAAGTATTTTAAATAACATTTTATTAATTTCTGGCACTCCCTTTGCAATTAAATCTATCAAAATATTGTTACCGTATCAGGAAAGGGGGGTCATTATCATGAAAGACAATGTATATAAACCAAACAAGAAGAATAAAGATGACGGTTCGAGAAGATTCATTGGAATCGATCAGCCTTTTGATTGCGAGAAGGTGGTGGCTGTAACCGGACAGGAATATGTTCAGAACCTGAACCGTGACGGCGTGGCTTATGTCCCTTACGAAGAACTGAAAAGAACTATCCCCGGTTATTACTTGTCCGAAGATAAATGTATCTGGATGAGGGCCGGGATCATTAATTTCAAGATATGTGACTATGACTATGATTGTTACAACTGTCCATTCGATCTGGCCATGAGGACCACTATGGACGATAAGACCGTTTCGAGGAGCAAGGAAAGGAAAAAGAGCTGGGCGAAACACATTAAAGAGAATTATAAAACCGCCACAGCACCGTGCATCCATTTTTTGTCAAGGCGTATAGAAGCTCCCGAGGAATGCTTAATTAACTATGAATGCAGTCACTGTACCGTCCATCAGATGCTGGACGACAAAAACCATATGGGAAGCATTGAAAAAACAGAATACACAAACGTATCCGGGTATAAAATGATGGACGATTATTATTATCACTTCGGACATTCATGGTTAAACATAGAGAAATTTCAGCGTGTCCGGATCGGCTTAGACGATTTTATTTCAAAAGTTTTAGGAGCACCTGATGCGATAAATCTTCCACCAGTCGGGACATCGATAAAACAAGGTGAAATTGGTTGTATCTTGACCGGCAATGATAAAAAGGCACCCATGCGGTCTCCGGTGTCTGGAACCGTTTGCGCTGTGAATGATAAAGTGAAAAGGCATCCTGAGATTGCCCATGATGATCCTTACAATGAAGGATGGTTGTACATTTTGGATGCTGAAAATATTAAACCTGAATTGGCAGGGCTCTATTCCGGAAAAGAATGCTTTCAGTGGATGGAACAAGAGAGTCAAAATCTCCATGAACTCATGGGTCCCAGATATGAGCAACTGGCGGCCACAGGCGGTGAGCCGGTCGACAACATCTGCGGGCATTTTCCTGATATTGGTTGGGACCGGCTGGTAAGAATGTTTCTTCATACAGCACAAAAGAGTTAAATTGGTCTATAAATGGTAAATATAAATAAGTCGTGAAAGGAGAACTTGCCATGAAAAACAATGTATATGAATTTAAAAAGAAAAGTGCCGGTGTGGAAGAGAAAGGGTTGCATGCAAAAGGACTCCTTGACACAGATCAGCCCTTTGATGCCAATGAGGTAGTTTCGATAACCGGCCCCGAATATGTTCGGAACCTGCACCGTGACGGAATGGTTCTCCTCCCTTATGAAGATCTAAAGAGAAATGTCGCCGCTTTTCTTTTGAAAGACATTGAAAAGCCAACATTCACGAAGGTGTCGGGATTTCAGGTCGCTGACGATTATTATCACCATATCGGCCATTCATGGGTCCAGGTGCTGCATGATGGATGGGTCAGGATCGGAATCGACGATTTCACCTCCAAGGTTTTTGGGCCGGCAGATACGATTAATCTTCCATCAGTCGGAGACTTTTTGGTTCAAGGTGAAGTCGGGTGGGTGATGAACCGTAATGATCACGAGGCCCCCATGCAGTCTCCCGTGTCTGGAATCGTGTTCGCTGTGAATGATAAAATAAAAGAACAACCTGAGATCACACATAATGATCCGTATGAAGAGGGTTGGTTATTCATTTTAAATCCTGTCAGCCTGGAGATCAATATGAAGGAGCTTTGTTTGAAGAAAGAATGCTTCCATTGGATCGAAAAGGAAATTCAAAATCTTCTGGAGTTTCTCGAGCCCAAGTACGAGCGACTGGCAGCCACAGGCGGTGAGCCGATTAAAGATATTTTCGGGCATTTTCCTGATATTGGTTGGGATAGGCTGGTAAAAACGTTTCTTCATACAGAAAAAAAGAGTTGAATCACTCTCGGAAATGAATCCACAGCTTACGCTTAGTAGTAAGGGATCGCGTTTCTGACCAAGATAAATATAAAGAAGGCGCTTCTAAATCAGTCGCAATCTGTCAAGCATATTTTCTGTGGTCAAAACAGAGAGTAAAGGGACTTATTTGGTTTTCTGTGAATACAAACGTTCGCGTTAAAGGAAGGCTTGCGATCCAAATTATGGTGGCCTGAGAATCTCGTTCCCAAATAAAATTAGATTTTGCTTTAATGCGGGTTAATCCTCCAGAATACGGAGACAATCCTGGGGTAAACGGTGCGTTCCCTTTCCTTCCAGGCTGACTTCAACCAGTGCTGTTGGATCGTTTATCGAAGTATCGGGATCGGTAATAATGCCATGACAACCAAGATATTGATCCATATAG
>JAFDFT010000332.1 GCA_019309685.1 Deltaproteobacteria bacterium | reverse complement strand
ATTATATGCCACATGCACACCGGATACACTCGTACCATCAACTGCGTGTTGGCTTCAGCATAAAATTGGTGCTAGCCAGGCATGGGCAATGGATATCAATGCGGCATGCTCAGGGTTTATTTACGCGGTAGCAACAGCTAAGCAATTCATTCAAACAGGTCATTTGAAAACATCATTGGTCATCGGCGCTGACTTGTTAAGTCCGTTTACCAATTGGGAGGATAGAGGATCCTGTATTTTATTTGGGGATGGCGCGGGGGCTATGGTTATTGAACAGGAACCAGCCAATTCCGGACATCAAATTTTATCCTGCCACATGCTTTCCAATGGAAATCTCTGGGAGCTTTTTTATATTCCTGCAGGCGGATCATCCATGGAAGTCACCCCCGGCGTCTATTCGAAAAATTTGCATAAAATGCGTATGTACGGAAAGGAAATATTTAAGGTGGCTGTCAGGACGCTGGTTGAGTTCGCCCAACGTGCTTTGGCAGAAAATCAAATCAGCATTAGTGAGCTTGACTGGTTTGTTCCCCATCAGGCGAATTTGAGAATCATAGAGGCGGTAGCCAAGAGGCTGGAGTTTCCGATGGAAAAAGTCCTGATTAATATTGATAAATATGGAAATACATCTTCTGCGACCATTCCTTCAGCGCTTGATGAAGCCGTTCGGGATGGAAGAATCAAAAAGGGACAGACCGTTCTTCTTGATGCTTTTGGTGCAGGGCTGACATATGGGGCTATTCTTCTTCGCTGGTAATCATATTTTACTCCTTGACTTCAATCATTTAATTGAATGTTTAATGATTTATAATGTGCATATTTTCAATATATAGTTTTAGTAAAAGGAACAAGGATATTTAAACTTGATATAGAGTGGAGGTAAGAACATGGGTTTAAAGATGATCGTCATGGTAAAGCAGGTCCCTGACACTCATAACATTTCTGGAGAAGCCATGAAACCGGATGGTACTGTAAATCGAAACGCATTGCCAGCTATATTTAATCCGGAAGATCTAAACGCACTGGAAGAAGCATTAAAGATTAAAGAAAAAACAGGCGGCTTTGTTACAGCGATTTCCATGGGACCACAAAAAGCATTAGATGTTTTAAAAGAATGCCTTTATCGCGGAGCGGATAACGTGGTTTTGGTCACGGATCGAAGATTCGCGGGAGCCGATACCCTGGCGACGTCCTATGCGTTAAAACGGGCTATTGAAACTGTAGGGAAATTTGACCTGGTCTTATGCGGCAGACAAGCTATTGATGGCGATACTGCTCAGGTCGGACCACAAATAGCCGAAAAGCTAAACATTAATCAGTTAACGTGTGTTTCTGAGGTTGTTGATGTTGATGATAAAGCAATCACTGTACGACGAACAGTGGACGATGGGCATGAAATTGTAAAAAGCTGTTTTCCGACATTACTTACTGTGACGTCTGATGCTAATAAACCACGTCCGCCTAGTGTCAAACGGGTGATGTCTTATAAAAATACCACGTGTGATTGCTGCAGCACAGACACCGAAATTTCATGTATCTCAGAAACGGCTGGAAATTTGCTGGAGTGCGATGTTGATTATATAGACGCGGATCCTGAGAAATGCGGGATTTCCGGTTCTCCGACAAAAGTGATCAAAGTAAAAAATGTTGTATTAACAACGGGAAATTCGAAGAAGATACCAAATACTGAATCCGGAATTGGTGATTTAATCGATGAGCTACGAAATGACAATATTTTAGGATAGGAGAGTCAGTATGACTATTGAAAACAGCATTATGGTTTTCATTGAACAAAGAGACGGTAAAGTCGCAGATGTTAGCCTTGAGCTAATTTGTGAAGCAAAGCGGTTGGCCAAAAGTTTAGGAGTTCCGGTGACAGGTGTTGCGGCGGGCCATCATATGTCTGAAAATCTAAAACCGCTTGGCGGTTATGGGTGTGAAAAAGTCTATTATACGGATGATAAAAGACTATCTTATTTTACATCTGTTCCATATGCGAAGGTTATTGTGAAAACGATAAAAAAATATCACCCGCAAATCGTCCTTTTCGGCGCGTCAACTACGGGAAGGGATGTGGCGCCTCGTGTCGCGTCAGAAATGAAATGCGGATTGACTGCAGATTGTACTGAGCTCAAGATAGGAAATTATAAAACAAAAAGTAAAGAATATAAGAATATTCTGCATCAAATACGACCGGCTTTTGGAGGAAATATCATCGCGACTATTGTTTCACCTGAAGGGGGCATAAGTATGGCAACTGTTCGGGAAGGTGTTATGAAGATGTCTGCTCTGGATATATCGATAAAAGCAGAGGTGATCAAAGAAACGTGTGATTTAGCGGATGATGATTTTATGACCGAGGTGATAGAGATTGTCCGAAAAGAAAAAAGAGTAAATTTGAAGTCAGCTCAAATAATTGTCTCAGCAGGTATGGGCGCGAACAGCCCTGAGGCGCTTAAGCTGGTTAAGGAGCTTGCCAGTGTTCTTGGCGGTGAGGTTGGATCCTCACGGCCGGTTGTTGATTCCGGTACGCTTTCTAGAGAGCGTCAGGTCGGGCAGACAGGAACAACTGTTCGGCCGAATCTGTACATCGCCTGCGGTATTTCAGGACAAATACAGCATCGGGCAGGTATGGCTGAAGCAAAACGAATTATCGCCATAAACTCCGATGAAAATGCTCCGATTTTTGATATCGCCCACTACGGTATTGTGGGTGATGTGTGTGATGTGATTCCAAAAATGATCAAAGCCTACAAGGCGGAAGCTTAGGAGAACTACGGTGATAAATTACTACAAAGATAACCCCGATATTGTCTTTCATATGAACCATATGGATTTTTCACGAATCGTTCACTTGAAAGAGGATAATTTCGCGGAAAAAGACGAATATGCACACGCACCCAAAAATGTTGAGGACGCGGTTGATAACTATCAGCGTGTATTGGAAGTTATCGGCGAAATCGCTGGAGATTTTATTGCGCCTCGAGCGCGCGGGGTTGATGAGGAAGGCGCGACCTATAAAGACGGGGAAGTTATATACGCAAAGGGAATTTCTGAATCATTGGACCAGCTAAAAAAGGCCGATTTGACAGGGTTTACCCTGTCTCGAAAATATGGAGGAATTAATCTGCCTGCAACGGTATATTCAGCAGCGATTGAAATTATATCTAGGGCGGACGCTTCATTGATGAATGCTTTTGGACTTCAGTCCATTGGGGAAACCATATATAAGTTTGGTTCAGAAGAACAAAGAGATAAATATCTTCCAAGGTTTGCCTCTGGTGAAGTGTTAGGTTCCATGGCGCTTACTGAGCCTGATGCTGGATCGGACCTGCAGTCCGTTTCTCTAAAAGCTATTCTTGGTGAAGATGGAAAATGGCGGTTAAATGGCGTAAAACGCTTCATTACCCATGGATGCGCGCAGATATCACTGGTAATGGCCCGTTCAGAAGAGGGAAGTACAGGCGGCCGAGGAATATCGCTGTTTATATATGACCGGGATAAGAATATGAAAATTCGCAGAATAGAACATAAACTCGGCATACATGGCTCTCCTACCTGCGAATTGCAATTTGATAACGCTGAAGCAGAATTGCTTGGAAGACGAAAATTTGGATTGGTCAGATATACCATGTCTTTAATGAACGGCGCCAGACTCGCCATTGGCGCGCAGTCAATCGGTATCGCGGAAGCTGCGTATCGTGACGCTGAGTTATACGCGAAAAATAGAACACAGTTTAAAAAAATGATTCGTGAATTCCCGGCGGTGTATGAAATGCTTACGGATATGAAAGTGAATATCGAAGCTTGCAGAACACTTCTGTATGAAACGTCGAGAATTGTTGATATTAAAGAGGGTATAGAAGAAGAAATAGAAAAATATCCTGACCTTAAGACAGAGGTGTTAACTGAGGAGT
>JAFDFT010000331.1 GCA_019309685.1 Deltaproteobacteria bacterium | reverse complement strand
TCTGGCAAGATGCGTCAGCATAACAATGGGCACCGAGCGTCCACGTCGTCCCTTCTGATGAACCGATTTTATACTGATGCCGTGCTTGCCAAGCACGCCCGATATCTTTGAAAGAACCCCGGGGCGGTCCAATGCCGAAAATCTGAAGTAATAATTTGTCTGAATTTTATCCACAGGCAATATCGACATTTTCCTTATTGTACCTTTCTGGTATGACAAAAGCGGCATTCTTCCCTTTGCACCGGATAACAGATTGCGTGCAATATCGACGGTATCGCTGATCACGGCGCTGGCAGTGGGCATCATTCCCGCACCATGCCCATAGAGCAAAATATCACCGGCCCTGTCGGAAGAAACAGTTACGGCGTTTAAAGATCCGTTTACGTTTGACAGCAGGTTGTCAACAGGAATCATGGTGGGATGCACGCGTAATTCAATTGCATCCCCTGTGTCCTTGCTAATCGCAAGAAGCTTGATCCTGTAACCAAACTCCCTGGCAAAGCCGATATCAAGGGGAGTGATATGGGTAATTCCTTCAACGTAGATTTTTTTAAAATCTATTTTCATACCGTACGCAAGCGCTGAAAGAATTGCCAGTTTATGGGCAGCGTCCACGCCCTCTACGTCAAGCGTCGGATCCGACTCCGCGTATCCATTTGCCTGGGCTTCAGAAAGGGCGCCTTTAAATGAAGAGCCGTCATCGGTAATTTTACTTAAGATGTAATTACACGTACCATTTAAAATGCCTGTCATGGACTGAATATGATTGCCCACCAGGGCTTCCCGTATGCTTTTGACAATAGGCATGCACCCGCCCACACTGGCTTCAAAAGCCAGGTCAACGCCCTTCTTTGCAGCAGCATCAAACAGTTCCTGCCCCTGTTCGGCAATCAGCGCCTTATTCGCGGTCACAACGTGTTTTCCATTATGTATCGCTTTCAAGATAAGGTCTTTAGCCGCCTTCTTCCCGCCAATCATTTCAATAACGATATCAATGTCCGGATCATCAACGACTTTGTAAGCGTCCTTTACAAGCACCTTTTCGTTTATTTTTAATCCTCTGTCGGTCTTTAGATCAATATCGGAAATATATTTAAGGTGAAGCACAGCACCCAACCGCGAGGTAATGAGATCACCATTTTCCTTAAGAATTTTAGCAACTCCTGTCCCCACAGTTCCGAAACCCAACAGTCCTAAGTTAATTTTTTTCATATGAATAAATCCTTAATGCTACTAACCATCATAAGAAGGCATTATTGGCGTATGATGGAAGAGTAAACTACTGCATTACTTTCCGGATTCCTCTAACCGCTTGATTGATACGCATATTATTTTCAATCAGCGCGAATCTCACATAATCATCTCCATACTCACCAAACCCGAGACCCGGCGAAACCGCGACCTGTGCTTCCTTAATTAGTAATTTAGAAAACTCCACAGACCCCATCTTAGCAAATTTATCCGGAATCTTCGCCCAGACAAACATGGTTCCTTTTGGACTGGGAACATTCCAGCCGCTGCGTTCCAGCCCTGATATGAGGGCATCCCGTCTGGATTTGTATGTATCGACGATTTCCTTCACACATTCCTGCTGTTCACAATAATTTTCTTTATCGTCCTTCTCATCCAGCCCGCTTAACGCGATGATGGCCGAAATCTGGATGGGTTGAAAAATACCATAGTCAAGATAACTTTTTATCCGCCTTAGAGCCGCGATGACCTCCTTATTTCCCACACAAAAGCCAACCCGCCATCCTGCCATGCTGTAGCTTTTAGAAAGTGAGAAAAACTCAACCCCCACATCCTTTGCGCCTTTGGCCTGCATAAAACTGGGCGCTTTATACCCGTCGAATACAAGGTCCGCATAGGCGAAGTCATGTATCACCATCAGGCCGTTCTCTTTGGCAAAATCCACTATCTTCTCAAAAAATGAAAGATCTACGACCTCTGTTGTCGGATTATGAGGAAAATTTATAATAAGCACTTTGGGTCTAGGCCATGTCTGCCGGATGGCATGCATTAGGTTATCAAAAAAATCAACCCCCGGACCCATGGGGATCCCTCTCACTTCACCGCCCGCGATTATGGCTGAAAATGGATGAATCGGGTATGTTGGATTCGGCGTAAATACGACATCACCCGGACGGATGGTCACAAGGATCAGATGCGAAATACCCTCCTTCACACCAATGGTGACAATGGCTTCACTATCAGGATCAATGGCAACACCAAACCTTCGCCTGTACCAGCTGGCGATCGCCATTCTGAGTTTATTAATACCCATGGACGCGGAATATCTGTGATTTTGCGGTTTCTGGACCGCTTCAATCATTTTGTCCACAATGTGCTTCGGTGTGCTGAGATCCGGATTTCCCATACCCAAATCTACAATATCCTCCCCTTTTCGCCTTGCTTCCATTTTCATTGCGTCAACGGTAGCAAACACATACGGTGGAAGCCGATCCAGCCTGGCAAATTTTTCCATCTTCTTACCTCAATCATGTATAAGTCTAAATAGTTTCCGTCCATAAATGGCCATTTTTCGCAATCTCTGTGTCAAATCACGGAATTGCTTGTACGATGTACATAAGTACACCTCCGCGCAATTCCTTGATTTCCTTGACCTTGCGAAAAATTACTCATTTATGAACTGGAAACATTTTTAGGTCCCCATTTTTAAATCTAAATTAATGGATGGGTACTAAATAAGTATTTTAAACTGCTTACAATACAAAGCGTATTATGTCAAAAAAATTGTTTTGACATTACAGGCAAATGCAATTAATTTTTTCCTAACGTCTCATTAAAAACGCATAATTATGAAAAGGAAACCTAAATGACAAAGCCCTTAACCTATTCCGATGCCGGTGTGGACATAAAAAAGGCAAACACGCTTGTAGGTGAGATAAAAAAAATAGCAGTACAGACAAACATACCGGGTGTTATTGGTGAAATCGGCGGATTTGGCGGTCTTTTTTCTTTGGATCTCTCTGGATGTGAAAACCCGGTTCTCGTGAGCTCCACGGACGGTGTCGGAACAAAATTAAAGATTGCCTTTATGATGGACAAGCATGATACCGTCGGCATCGACCTGGTGGCTATGTGTGTAAACGATATCCTGGTCCAGGGAGCAAAACCGCTCTTCTTTCTTGATTATCTTTCTGTGGGAAAACTTGAAGAAAAACTGGCTTCTGATGTCATTAAAGGAATTGCAGAAGGCTGTAAGCAGGCCGAATGCGCTCTCATTGGAGGCGAAACAGCGGAAATGCCCGGATTTTATCAGCCCAAAGAGTATGACATGGCTGGATTTAGCGTGGGCATTGTTGACAGAAATAAAATTATTGACGGTTCAGGAGTTAAAACCGGCCATACACTAATAGGCATTGCATCCAGCGGCCTTCACAGCAATGGATATTCTTTGGTTCGAAAAATTTGCTTTGATGTTTTAAAACTCGACATCCATTCTCATATACCTGAACTTGCCAAGAGCATCGGCGAAGAACTGCTCACCCCTACAAAAATCTATTCAAAAGCCCTCAAGAGAATTACACAACATTTTCCTGTTCAGGGTCTCGCGCATATAACAGGGGGCGGCCTACTGGAAAACATTATTCGCATCGTGCCTGAAGCATGTAACGTCATCATAAAAAGAAATTCTTGGCCCATACCACCGGTGTTTGACTTTCTCAAACAAGCGGGAAATATTTCTGACGAAGAAATGATGAAAACATTTAATAATGGAATCGGCATGGTCGTGATTGCACCCGGAGAATACGCACAGGGCATCATCCAGGAACTGAGTAACCTGAATGAGAAAGCCTTTATTATTGGTGAAATAATAGAAGCAAATGGGTCTAAAGACCGGATTGATTTTGTTTAATTCCGTTATCCGGAAAGTCCGAGTAATCGGTAATTTTTTGATATAT
>JAFDFT010000330.1 GCA_019309685.1 Deltaproteobacteria bacterium | reverse complement strand
AAATAATTCCCTTATTCTTTTAATACATTTAAGTAACCCACTAATTCAACACTTTTTTCAGCCACATAACCGTAACTCCTTACCCGTAAATGTCAAATTATCAGGCGCGTCAAACAAAACCAGTTTACACACGACTTTCTGGATGCCCTGCGTTAACAACCTCCACCAAGCATAGTGGATATCATAACCGCCTGTTTTTGACACAACAATTTCAACAGCATCCGTTTGAATATCCAATTTCTTTACAATTTCAGCAACATCTTCATTCCAGTCATCCGGTATGTCACCGACAAGATAGATAATCATTCCTGTTTTCATTTCCTTTTCACCTCCTTTCCCATTGAATTTTGCCGGTCCCACCGAAAATAAAAAAAGCCCTTCGAGCATTTACTCGAAGGGCTGCACCCAGCTTTCTTAACCCTTTATATTTTTTACCTCCTATGACGCTCTATACCACGTAGACGCATAGTCCGGTTACCCAGGCAGGTCTTCTGACTCTCGGATCATTCTCATTTCCGCGCCTTCCCGCATGACTGAATCATGCAGTGACTTTATGCGGATATCGTCCCCGATTACAGCGGCGGGACCGCTCCCGACTCTCACGGGATTCCCTTTTAAGCCATTACGGCACCTTGATATATTGCGTGTATAATGAATTAAAAAATACATCAAGTAAAAAATTAGACACAACAATGCTTTGCTTCAGATGAAATTCGCCGAACACCTCAAATTCATAACGCCAACAATCATTTTTGAACTCCACATCCATTGACTGCCGGTTTTATAGTGTAATTATTTAATCCTTTTTTGTTGAAATCTTAAGGGGCACATAAAGTGGACAAAACCCAATAAAACTTGTAACAATAAAAATAATAGCAAAAATACCCAAAATAATTGCCACCGTACCCGTAATGGCGTTCGTAAAATATAGTACAGCCACCACAATTGCTAATATCACCCTTATCGCACGATCAATAGTACCCATATTCTTTTTCATAGCATTACCTCCCCTTGTTTATGTTTACTGCGAAAATATATTCTCCGGCTTTCTTCCATATTCTACACCCAGCTTGACTATTATTATAATTTATTATGGCCTATTTTTAATCTAAAAAATCAAAAACTGTATGCATGGTTTTTATCTAAATTTTATTTACTTTAAGCTATTCAAGTGCGTCTTTCATATTTGCTGTAACTTTTGATGAATTGAAATATATCTAATGAAAGATCCGGAAAAGTCTAAGACATACCCACCTTTTATCCTTCATATGGAATGACGGGTTATTCTGAAATTGTAATCTGATTGATAATTCTGAAGGTACAATCGTATCGGCAATTGCGATGAATAAGAAACATGATAAATCCAAAATTGAATTGCTGTACTCAATATATACAAAATACTGCGAACAGTCAATCTGATAGTTAGTGTCTGAACTAAAACCCCAGTTTTCAAGTTGTCATTTAGAGGAGTGAGGAACGGGATTCCTCACTTGTCAATGGAGGCTGACGAAGAAAGTCGAAGCAATCTATCATTTTAACGAATTCTTTTACCGTTGAATATTTTGTTCGGAACAGGCTCCGCAATTCCTTTATTTTCAAGAAATTGCTTCAGTCGTACATCCTTCATAATGACAGATAAAATACGTTTTATTGACTTTTGTTCAAACGCTAACTAATGCGCAGCCCCCTTACAGTGGAAATATTCTTAAACTTTCTGGTTTTGATCTTGTGGATTCAAATACAAACTGACTGTTTAATATGTATTTTTTTACAGATGCATGAAGATAATGCATGGGTGCATATATTTTCCTGGCGGTTTTGCAAAAATCAGGTATTTTTTAATTAAATCTTTTACTGGTTTTAATAAAATTCATAAAACTCTATCTATAGACATTGAGACTTTCAGGGTAAAAATATATACATAAATATTTATAAAGTTAATGTGTAAACTGACCGCTGACTAAACATTTGGCTTATTTGCAAATCAGCCAAAACAAAATAAGTTCGAATATTAATAGGACACTAGTATATGCGACCTCGTGCATTTATTTTTGACCCTGATAACGCGTTTCGCTACAGGATATGGGAAGTTTTGGACATTCGTGGATATGAAGTTTTTACTTCACCTGTTTCAAGTTTGTGCGTGAAAAACTTACATCCCCATGAAGAGTGTAAAAAGGATTATGGGTGCGCGGATATCATATTTTCCGACCTGAAAATACCAGGTGACTTTGCTCTGAAAGCTGTTGAGGGACAAATCAATCGCGGGTGTAAATGCAAGCATTTTGTTTTATTAAACGGGGATTGGACGAGAGAAGATTTAGAAATTGCCCATAAGTTTAGTTGTATGGTTTTTGAAAAACCTTTTACGAACAAATTGCTCAACTGGCTCGATACCATTGAAAAAGAAATTAATCCCAAAAGACAACTTGAAGTCTAACACACTTCAATCCATAAATGCCTGAAAATCACTAAAGACAAAACACTTTTCTTATTTTTTCTTTATGTTACTGAATTTTTCTTCTATCCAATTTAACCGGGAACTAATTCTATTCTCAATTTGGTTTCTGATATTTCAAAAATACGAATACTGAATTTTTCAAATTTTTTAAGAACCAGGGCATCTGTAAATTCTTTTGAACTCCCTTCGAAATTAACCAAAATATTTGCCTCATCACCCTGCATATCACTTACCTGTATATTTTTTACCCCATTAATTTCTTTAAGTCCTTTCCTGAAATTAAAGAAATGTGAAAGGTTTCGAGTGCCCTGAACGACAATCTCAATGTTTTGAAGTTTTCTCTTTCTAACGTGCATAACACCGGATTTTGCTAAACGGCTCTTTAACCGTTTAACCGAAACCTTGGCTTGTATCAACACTCTGTAATTCTTATCAGACGCAGCTTCAGTCAACACCTTATAATCATTGATGTATTTTTCTGTTTCATTGTATATAATTTTATTTATTATACGAAAATTTTGGGCTATTAATTCTATTGGCAACATTTCTTCCAGAACTTTATCCACTGCTGAAACAAGACCATTAGCGATTGCCTGTTGTTTTGCTGTTCCGACATCCGTCTTATGAACAATGGCAGTCCCTACTGCCTCTATTGTTTTTATCTCCATCTGACCATGCGCAGGATACGTATCAAGCATAAACGCTGTAACAATAAAGCATACACCCAAAGTCACCATTCTGAGAAACAAACTTCGATTTTCTTTTTTTTTCAAATAATAATTATTCAAATTTCGTTTTAAATAAAAAGGTTTCGTCATTTCTATTTCCCTCCCCAGCTTCAATCTCATGCCTTTGAAAGCCCTTTACGCTATTTCTTCTAAGTATTTCGAACCAGTGTATAATCGGCAATAGCCATAAGTATTTCTTTATATTCTGATGGCGCAAAAATAGAAAGTGATTCCTTTGCCGATTGGATATAAAATGCCGCCCTATCTTTAACGTATGATATCCCCTTATACTTTTCTAACAACTCGATCAATTCTCGAAAATCATGAAAAGAGAATTCATTATTTCTTATTATTTTTTCCATACAATCTCTGTCAAATGGGCTCGCTTTTTTTAGCGCATGGATAACAGGCAACGTCAGCTTTCCTTCCTTAAGATCCGTTCCCGCCTCCTTACCAAGCGTCTTGGTATCAGAAATATAATCAATAAGATCATCGATCAGTTGAAAAGCAATGCCAAGATTTAATCCAAATCCGGAAAGAGCCTTTTCCTTTTTCTTTTCCGCGTCCGCAATAATCGCACCGGTTTGACATGCACCCTGAAAAAGAACAGCCGTCTTTTGCTCTATAACTCTCATGTAGTCATTTTCGGATATTTTCAGGTCCCCTTTTCGAAGCAGCTGATCTATTTCTCCTTGCGACATTTCTTCCATAATTTCCGCCATAACCCTGATAATACCCATCTTACCGGTACCTGCAGCTATCGAACTCGCTCGTGCAAGGAGAAAATCGCCAACCAGAACTGTAATGGGATTACCCCATATTGAGTTTGCCACCGGCTTTCCTCTCCGCAAGGCCGCGCCATCCACAATATCATCATGGAGGAGCGTGGCTGCATGCAGATATTCAACAGCCGTTGATAGGTTAATCTCATCTCCCTTATTGTAGCCACAAATCCTTGCGCAAAGAATAATTAAAAGAGGCCTTAACCGCTTTCCGCCGCTGAATAAAAGATGACCGGCAACCTCTGAAACCAGATCAAGATGAGAGTTAAGATTATTTTTCAGCGCGGTTTCAATCTTTTCGAGATCATCTTGAACCCTGTCCCAAAATTGTCCACTCAATCTTTTCACGCAACGTCTCCTATTAGATCATACTCAAGTGCATCGGTAATCTTAATTTTAGCAAACGTACCTGTTTGCAAGCCCTCCGCATAAATATAAGTCGCACCATCCACATCAGGGGATTGATATCTCGTTCGACCCAGGAACACGCCTTCTTCTATTTTATTTTCAACAAGCACATCAATTTTTTTACCAATCAACTTCCTGTTTTTCTTCAATGATATTTCCATTTGCCTGGACATAACTCTATGATACCTTTCCTCTGCTGTTTTTCCAGACACATGATCCGGTATCTTGTGAGATGGGAGATCTTCAAAATCAGAATAGATAAATACGCCTAAATGATCAAACTGGATATCTTCAATAAAAGTTAAAAGTTCAATAAAATCCTTTTCTTTTTCGCCAGGAAAGCCCGTTATCAGTGTTGTTCGAAGGGATGCCCCCGGAACCTTTAACCTGATCATTTTAAAAAGCCCGTAAAGATCTTCTTTGCTATACGCCCTACCCATTTTTCTTAAAACAGGCGTACTTGCATGCTGAACCGGTATATCAAAATAGGAACAAATTTTTTTATGTGAGGTAACTGTCTTGATAAATGATTCATCTATGCTTTCAGGATGCCCGTAAAGGGTCCTAATCCATATCTCGCCAGAGATGTTTGCAATTTGCTCCAATAGATGCCCAATTGTTTCCTGCGGAGAAAGATCTTTACCGTAAGAGGTCGTATCCTGAGCAACGAGTATGAGTTCTTTAACACCAGAAGCAACAAGAAATTCTGCCTCTCCGATAATCTCACTTAATGGTCGGCTCCTTTGCTTTCCCCGTAGCTTTGGAATGATGCAGTATGTACAATGCCTGTTACAACCTTCTGCAACCTTTAAATACGCCGAGTGGGAGGAAGCTGGCCGTATATTTTTCTCATCACCTTGAAATTGGACATTACCCGGATCCGGCAGATAACATTTAGAAATACCCGCTGATTTTTCAACGGCCTGTACAATCTCATTAAACGCTCCAGTGCCCACAAAACTGTCAACTTCAGGCAATGTCTCAATAATCTTTTCCCTGAAGCGCTCAGGTAAACATCCGGCAACAATCATATTTTTACATGCACCTTTTTTCTTAAATTCAGCAAGCTCTAAAATCGTATCAATGGATTCATTGACTGCAGACTCTATAAAGCTGCAAGTGTTTACAATGATAACTTCAGCCTCATCCGGTTCATCTTCTATCGTCCAGCCTGCTTTGGCTAATCTGCCCAGCATCACTTCACTGTCAATACTATTCCTAGCACATCCAAGGCTAACAAGATGCAGTTTCATCCTAAAATCAGCCC
>JAFDFT010000329.1 GCA_019309685.1 Deltaproteobacteria bacterium | reverse complement strand
TCCTAAAATGCTTCACTGTAGAAACGTCACGCCTGAGAAACTGGCGCGTGCAATCCTGCTGCTAATGCACCAGAACTGGCAAAAAATGCAAAAAATTTAGGGGCTCTGATGAAACAGGAAGATGGGGTTAAAACCGCCGTTGGGCTGATTGAAGCCTATATGTTGAAAAATTCATTCAAATCGAATACATAAGATAGTAAGTTGAACAGGGATCAAATAGGAAATCAAAAACATCTAAAAAGACAGGAGACAGTTAAATGGTTAAAAATAACAATACCCATTCGAAAGTACTCGGTTATATTTTATGGATATTTGGTTTTACAGGTTCTCACCGGTTTTATTTCGGCAAGCCGATTTCCGGCACAATTTATTTTTTTACTTTCGGAATATTTCTCATTGGATGGCTGATTGATCTGTTTCTGATTCCTTCAATGGATCGACAGGCGGACTTAAGGTATAAGGCGGGTCATGTGGATTATTCAGTTGCCTGGGTTTTGCTTACATTTTTCGGAATTTTCGGCGTTCACCGGCTGTATATGGGTAAATTATTTACCGGGATCATTTACCTTTTTACAGGTGGTTTGTTTGTCGTGGGTGTTCTGTATGACTTTTGGACGTTAAACGATCAGATTACGATTATCAACAGTTCTAAATAGAACCCTAATTGAGTGTAAAAAAAGGTAAAAGTGTGTAAGGGCTCAATTAGGGTATAAGTATTTGATTTGCTATTATAATCTATTTTGAGGAGGACAGGATATGCTGCAAAATATTATAGGGTTTGTTATTTTACTGGTCATTTCCATTGGTGCGGCGCTTCTGGTTTACGTGCTGGTTAAAAAGTACTTGAGCGAATTGTTGGATAAGGTCGTAAAACTGAAGGCAGGAACAGCGTTTTATGTCCGTGTATTTCTGATAGGCCTGGTCTTTATTGCTCTATCAGCGGCTCTTAATGTTGAGTTTTCTTTAAAACAAGGCGCGGTGGTCATGGAATATGTATGGAAAGTCGCGGATGGCCTTTCAACGATGTTCGGTCAAACTACTTTGTTTATTTTCGGCTATCTAATTCTTGTGACCATTCTTATCGCAGTGTTGAGGAAAAAGCATGGCAAATGAACAATTTCTTATTGTTTCATACATCATCATTGGCCTGCTTTCACTTGGACTTGCTGTCCTGACATATATTTGGCTGCGTGACAGTTTTAGCGGAATCATGAAAGTTGTACCGGAAAGGCTTTCCATTATTCTTGAAAAGCTGTTCTTTATCGGCATTATATTCCCGGCAATGGCCGGATTCTTTTCCGTCAGCTTCCGCAGTTGCTCAAAACAGACCTATGCCAAAATTATTGCCGAGCGCTCCTATCTGATTGCGAAAAACCAGGAACAGCTTTCAACGTCTTTGACCTATATTGTGATTGCTTTGTTTTTTTGGGGAGTTATTGTTTTAGGTGCCCTGATGGTGAGTGAAAGCCGTAAAGTCAAGTAACCCAACTTGGGAAATGATTTCCCGTTAATCTGGGAAACTACCTCCTATTATTCGCCCTTCGCCCCAGGATTCCTTTGGAGCCTGTTTATGCTTTGCGAAGGATACGGCTCAAAACGATATGCTCAGGCACTAACTAAACAACGTCAAAAACGATGATTGTTTCGGATCTTTATTGATAAAACGCTTGATCCATTCCTGCCCGGATGGGGCAGCGGCAATATCTCCAAACAATATTGCGTCATTCTCCAGACCCTTTTGAAATCCTTTTTCATAACCGAACTTGATAGCGTCAAGCACAAATTGGGCCGCATACCCTCGAGCCGCCTTCACATCCGCTGTGCGTTTACCTTCCGGTTTAGAAATGGAATAGAGCTCCTTAATCTGCCCTTCCTGCAGGAGTTCATTCAGCTCGGCCATCTGTTCAGATGCAATCTTGTCCCAATCCCTTCGATTGACTGGCTTCTCGCCTGCAATCATCTTTTGAGCGGTTCTAACAGCTGTGAGCAGGGCAGTGGAGGAAACCGCAAATTCATCGGCCAGGCCAATTTCAACCGCGGTTCTGGCATCAAGCGATTCTCCGTTAACACTCATTTCCGTTGCCTTACGAGGTCCCACCAGCCGTGGAAGTCTTTGCAGTCCGCCATAACCGGGGATAATACCGAGTTTAATCTCGGGTTGGCCTAATTGGGCGTTTTCAGTGACGATGCAGTAGTGGGTGCTCATGGCCAACTCGTTTCCGCCCCCCAGCGCGAAACCGTCCACCAAAGAGATAACGGGTATAGGCAGGGTTTCAATATCTGAAAATGTCCCTATGTTTTTCCCCGCAATAACCTGGATATTTGAGGCAGTATTATCGGCAAATTCCTTGACATCCGCACCTGCAACAAAAGCCCGGCCGGATCCCCGGATGATCAACGCTTTGACTGTTTTACCCATTATTGTACCGCTATCTTTGATTTCGCGGATGACGTCCCCAAGCTGTGATACCAGTGCGGTATTCAGGGCATTCAAAGCGTCGGGCCGGCTTAAGGTGATGATAGCGATTCCTTCTGATAAATTGATTTCCAGGAATACCTGCTTGTCCGGATTGGCTTTTTGCAGTGTTTTTCCCAGGTACGCGTTTTCAAAGTATTCAACAGATCGTCCCGCCTGATCGGCCTGAACCAGAGCCACCCCTTTTGGTTTAGTCATCTTGCCGTCCAGCATTTTTTGTTGAATTTCGGGTATACCGCGCAAATCAGTGATTTCAAGGTCCTCCTGCGCCATGACGATGTTGTTTTCCACCAAAAGCCGGATGACCTCCCTGGCTTGAGTGGCCCGGTACATGTGGGAACCGAGAACAGAAAGGTTTGATTTCCCTTGAGCGACGATGATGCCGCTGGGCATATCGTCTGCTTCTGTATAATCACGCAGCACAAATGAACTGTAGTGCAAGGTGCTTTGATCGGTACGCTCGACGATAAAATCGGGACTGACACGCGGTCCGAAAACGCCCCACACCGCCCGGCCGAGGGCACGTGCTGATTGCATATATGCGGCCGCATATTCATCATTGGGCAGTCCGTCCTCAGTTAATGGGTCCGGCATATCTTCCGGAAAATCCATTTTATCGCGATCGATGATGGCTGCTGCCGGGACTCCCAGCTCAGCCATTGTGTTTATCCCTTCTGCTTCTTTTGATACGGAGGCTAGGACTGCCAGAGTCGCGTTTCTGGCAAGCGCGGCTTTTGCAGCATCAATGGCATAGGCATCGGCCCCCCAGATCAAGCCTCTGCGGCCAGGCAGCAATCCAATATCGGTAAATATTTCCTGAAAACTTTTATTGCTGAAAATAACCTGTTTTTGTCGCATCCACACCCAGCGCGCATCCATCACAAATCGGCGTTTGTCATAAAAAAAGGTCTCTTTGTATTCTCCTTTTAATCCTTGGCCTGTGGCACCAAAGAACGCCAGGCAGCCATTTTTAGAAAGCACTGATGCTAACAGAGGAAAATTTAAACCGCCAGTGTGTTCAAATATTTTATCTACTGGTTTGCCTTCATTGGCTTCGAGAACCGATTTGCGAAAAGGTTCTGTCTTTTTCAGCCACTGATCATAATCCGCATCCACCGGTATAACGCCGTACACCTCTTTCGGGATCTGTCGACGATCGATAAAGGCGTCTGCTATTCCCCGGTCGATCAGGGACTGCCCCAACTCAGGATTGGAGCCCATGAGAATCACCCGGGCATCGAGCGATTTGGCGATTTGAGCGCCCGCAAAGCTGGTTCCCTTTCCTCCGCCCATCAAGAGTACTGAATCACCCGGTGCTACAGCCAGCCGCTCAACGATCGCACGATAAGCTGTTCCATATGTAAGCAGCATGGCGGAAAGTCTTTCCGGGCTGTGCTTTTTTAATGGCGGCGGTACTGGAATCGCCCGGATTTCTTCCACCACCGCGAATTGAGCGTTAAAC
>JAFDFT010000328.1 GCA_019309685.1 Deltaproteobacteria bacterium | reverse complement strand
TGCGAACCCTTAGTGAGACCTTTGCAAAACCCCACTTTTTGCTCAATTTCTGCGTCAAGCTCAAATTTTAATCCTCGAAATACTCTATGTATTCCTGTGGTTAAAATTATCACCTTCCTTGAACTTGAACAAAAATCAGCATTTTTCAAAGGTCTCTTAGTAACACAGCATATGGAAGTCTCCGGTTCGTGCAAAATTCAGATATCTACCAGTCCCTTGCATGCCTGATCCCACCAAATTCAGACCCCATATAGGCTCTTGTAAACAGTGAAAATATCATATGGCTCAAACGGGTAAATGGAATGGCTATCAGCATGACTTCAGCAGTGAGTATGTGAAGAATTGCAAATAGCTGATAATAAAACCACTGATGATAAGCAATAAAGCCCGTTACAAAAGGTGCCGCCACGATAGCCAGTAAAACATAGTCCGAAGCTGATGTTACATATTTTACTTCTTTACGTGTTATTCTTCGAATCATAAAAAATACGCATCCGCCAATGACAACCATTGTCATAATGTCAGCCACAGGATCCGGCAGAGATAGCCAGCTTAAATTCCAGGATTCATCCCATAGAATAATATGGGAAAGGAGAAATATCGGGACAAGTAGCAGGCAAATATGAAAAGCGAATGAAACAATTGTAAGTATCGGATGTTTTCTCATGTTTACTGTCGCAAAAGGAGTCATCCAATGAATGATAGAGCGCAAGCTGTACTTTAAGCTGATGTATGTAAAAATAAATTCCTCCGTCCTGTATGCGAGCACTATCATATTAATCAGCCTGTAAAGGCTCCCACCAATGAAAACAATGAAAGCCGCCCATACCAAAGGACCCGTTACAATAGCATAAATAGTGTGCATTTTTCTCTCCTTTACTGAAAAAGGTCATTTACAGGCATCACACGCCTATAATAATCGCCATTTTCAACAGACCGAAGAAGTACTTTTGTGCCATCATTACTGAAAACCGGTTCCCAGAGGGCATTACATTCATGCTTCCATATCCGGTCATCGCATGCGATTGTATACTTGCCTTTTCTTTCTACCTTTACCGCCACATGCTCACTGTTCGGACTGAACACCGGCTTCCACGCCATATCAAACCGGTTCTTCCAGGCCTTACCGTTCACAGCGATGGCCCATTCATCTTTGTCCTTCACAACCGCAGCCACGCTTTGACTGTCAGGGCTGAAAACAGCGTCAGTAACGAGTTCATTAAACATAACCCCCCAAGGCTGTCCGTCTACGGCGATTGTCCATTTACCGAATTTGGGAGCCACGATAGCCGCAAGTCTATTGCCATCAGGGCTGAACATCTGCTGCCAAAGCTGTACAAATTTTTTATCCCAGATGATCTCTCCATCTTTCGCCAGGGTCCATTGCCCCCCAGTCCTGACGGGCGCGATAACAGAACCAGTTTTGGGGTGAAAGATCGGCTCCCAGACACAACCAAATGTATTTCCCCATGGTACATCATTCACGGCAATGGTGTAGTCATAAAGGTTCAGCCTGACTTCTGCAGCCATTGTTTTATTGTCCGAACTGATGGCAATGTTCCACACATTTACAAACGTATCGCCCCACGGCTTCCCGTCCACAGCAACTGTAAATGCACCTTCCTGGAATTTAAAGATCTCACCTTCATTAAAATCGTTCATTTGTACAGCAGCAGCCGTTGTCTGCCCATCTGTACTCATTATCATATTTGATATATTCGCGTAGGTATTCTCCCAGAGAACATCGTTCAGGGCAATTCCATATTTCATATCCTGCTGAACAGCTACGGCTATATTTTTTCCATCCAGACTGAACATGGTATTCCACGCATACCCAAACCTGTTTTCCCATGGTGTTCCATCAATTGCGACCGTCCATTCCCCGGCTTCAGAGACCAGCGCTGTTAATCGTCCATCGGGCGAAAACCGGAGATACCAGATTTTGTCAAAACTCTTTTCCCATGCCTCGCCATTAACGCTTACATTGAATTCACCCTCATCGATGTTTACGATCGCGGCTATCTTTTCACCGTCAGGGCTGACATAAGGCTCTTCAACCCATTTATACCTGCCCTTCCATTCGTCAACTGGAATTATTTTTTCACCGGTATCCCAGTCCCAAGCCTCAGAACTGACCATACAGCCTCCTTGCCATCTTTTATAAAATATTGCCCAATATCTTAATATCTATTATAAAATTGTATAACTAACAATAAAAAGAATTGCAACCCAAGTGTTTAGCTTTTATAATATTCAATAAATAAGTTTTAGCGGATTATTTGAATAAGTATTAAGAATACATGCCTGAAAATATGGGTTTAATTATATCTAAGATACTGTCATTTAATACATATTTCATGGCTCAGCCAATCTTAATATTCGCAATGTAAGGAGTTTTATTATGAACATCGCTATTGTTGGTGGTGGAACCCGGTGTAAACGATTGTTAGAAATTTTTGAACGCCACAAATTTGAAGAGATAGATCCCAAAGTTTTGGCTGTTGCGGATTTTAAGTCCGATGCGCCAGGGGTCGCTAAGGCGAAAAATAATGGCCTGTTCGTTACCAATGATTATAATGATTTTTTTAAAAGGAGCGACATTGATCTTATTATCGAACTGACTGGAAGCATGGATATCTATAATGATATTCTGAATAAAAAAAAGAAGAACGTGCGTGCTATTGCTCATACAACTGCTCAGCTTTTTTGGGAAATATACCGGCTTTCAACATTGCAGAAAAAAACAGATCAGGAACTTCATGAAACCACTGCTAAATACAAAATGCTCATAAACGAGTTGATCCAGGAAGACGTTCTGGTTATCGCTTATGATTACCGAATTGTAGATATCAATGATAGCCTGCTGAAAAGGCTTGGTCTTAAACGAGAAGAAGTTATCGGTAAACACTGCTATGAAATTACCCATCGTCAAAACACGCCGTGTTCAGGAGAGAAGCACCCCTGTCCACTCGTCCAAACCATGGAAACAGATAAGCCATCCCAAACCACTCATATTCATCTGGATAAAAATAACCAGGAAATTTATTACTCCATATCTACTTATCCGTTACGTGAGAACGATGACACGATTGGGGCAATAGAAATATCCAGGGATATCACCAAAGATATTAATGCTCAGAAAGCCATGATGCAGCAGGAAAAACTGGCATCCATCGGTCGTCTGTCTGCGGGGGTAGCACATGAAATAAACAATCCGCTAACCACAATTTTAACAACCGCCATGTTAATCCAGGAAGAACTCGATCCTGAAGATTCAAATTTCGAGGATCTGGAAACCATCACCAAAGAAGCCCTTCGCTGCCGAAAAATTGTTGCCAGTTTGCTGGATTTTGCCCGTCAATTGGAACCCAGTAAAAAAGAAAATAACATTAACGATATTATTCAGGAAAGTATTGTTTTAACCAAAAAGCAGGCGGCATTTAAGGATATAGCCCTGGTTCAAGAACTTACTGATGATATCCCAGCTGTCTTTGCGGATAAAGGCCAAATTGAGCAAGCGCTCATTAACCTCATGCTCAACGCAATAGAAGCAACCGATTCCGGCGGAAAGATTGCGACTTCCTCAAGTTATAACGTAGACGCTAAAAGTGTTGAGGTTCGTATAAGTGACAGTGGGGAGGGAATATCGCCTGACGACCTTAGCAGGATCTTTGACCCGTTTTTTACAACAAAAGAAGAAGGAACCGGTCTCGGATTAGCGATCACCCACGGAATTATTGAGCAGCACAATGGGACAATTGATGTTGACAGCAAATTAGGCAAAGGGACTACTTTTAAAATCTTGCTTCCAACGAAGGCCCGATATGGAGAAAACAATGCCGCTAGATAGTCCTCGTATCCTTGTCGTTGATGACGAGCCAAATATCTGTCAAAGCTGTATCAAAGCCCTGGCAAAGATGGATTATGAGGTCAGTTATGCTTTAAATGGCTA
>JAFDFT010000327.1 GCA_019309685.1 Deltaproteobacteria bacterium | reverse complement strand
CTTTCCCGAAGGGTAAACAAAATGGAAATGAAATGACAATATCCTTTTTTCACTTAAAATAGGCATATAAAATCGCCTGACATGCATAAACCACTAAAATTAAGCCTTTACACACTTTTCCATTTTTTTACACTCGATTAGGGTGATAATGTATGATTCCTCTTCGCGACAACATCCCTTCTAAGAATGTTCCCATTGTTAACACGATAATCATCGGCATCAATATTGTAATTTACCTGGCAGAGTTGACTCAGGGAGAAAGCCTGACAAGCTTTATTTATATGTATGGCCTTGTCCCCGCGCGATATTCAATCCCTGAAATTACGGCATACTTCTCAATCGGCCAGCAGCTTTTCTCATTTATTTCGTTCATGTTTTTACATGGCAGTTTTCTGCATATCCTTGGGAATATGTGGATGCTTTACATTTTTGGTGATAATATTGAAGGCCGGCTGGGTGCTTTTCGTTACCTGATTTTTTATCTGCTTTGCGGAATGGCATCCGGTTGTTCGCATCTTTTTTTTAATTTGCACTCAACCGCGCCGGTTATTGGCGCAAGCGGCTCTATAGCGGGTGTTATGGGAGCCTACTTTCTTCTTTACCCAAATGCGAAGATATTATCTTTGGTACCCGTTTTATTCATCCCTTTCTTTTTTGAAATCCCGGCATTTATTTTTCTTGGTTTCTGGTTTGTTTTACAATTTTTTAATGCCGCCTTAAGTCACGGCAGTAGCAGTGTTATAGCCTGGTGGGCACACATAGGGGGATTTTTATTTGGTATGCTTTTTTTAAAATTACTCACCCTCATCCCATCAGATTCAATGAGTGATAAAATTCGAACCTCAACAGCAAAGAAAAAATCACACCGTTTACAGATTATTCGCCCCGCAGCCTCAGGCAGTGATGATAATCTTTACGGTATTATTCGAACCACACCCTTTGAAGCATTAAAAGGCACTCGGAAAATAGTTAATATCCCCCAGGGTTTTCAAAAAAAACTATTTAGAGTTTTTATCCCTCCCGGCATGAAGGAAGGAAATATTATTCGATTAAAAGGTTTGGGGAAGGAAATGGAAAATGGAAAAAAAAGCGATCTTTTTCTTAAAGTTGAAATAATCTCTTAATTAAGATTGACGGCTTCGTAGAAAATCATAAATATGATGACTATTAAAAACAAAACAGGCTCTATGCCGAATCGGACATTGAAGTATCACCATCTAGGAGTGTTGTAATCTGATTCCGTCCATTTTGTTTTGACATATACATTGCCTTGTCTGAACGTTGAATAAAGGAAGACATCTTTTCAGTCGGGTTGAACTGTGTTACACCGATACTGATTGTAACTGTCGCAAGATTACCGGATTCCGGCATAAATCTTTCTTCTTCGATTGTTCTTCGAATTCGATTCGCAACCGTTCCCGCCTCTGCCCCGATTGTTTCTGGAAGTATTATTGTAAATTCCTCGCCGCCATATCGATAGGCCGTATCCAAACCGCGAAGACATGACGTGATGATCTCACCGATCTTCATCAAGACCTTGTCTCCTTCAAGATGGCCGTATGCATCATTAAATTTTTTAAAATGATCAATATCAAGAAATAAAAGGGAAAGGGGACGTTTGTAGCGTGCCGATCTGTCAGCCTCTGACTCGAGGTGGTTATAAAAGGACCTGGAGTTGTAGAGTTTTGTAAGCCCATCGGTAGTAGCGAGCTTGTTTAACTTTTTCATCATTTCAGCTCGCTCTTCAGCAAGCTTTCTCTCATTTAGTACCCTTTTTAACCTGAGAAGAAGTTCCTCAAAACGGATTGGCTTGAAAACAAAATCACTCGCACCCTTACTAATGGCCTCTTCATAAGAATAATCAGCGCTATAGCCGGTCATTACAATGACATCGGCCTTATAATTTTTCTTTATCTGATCCGTAAGCTCAAGGCCATTCATCCCAGACATCATAATATCTGTTATCACTATATGAATGCTGTTCTTTTCTAATACCCGAATTGCCTCATCCGCGCTTGATGCCGCAAATGATTTATAACCAGCGGCTTCAACAAATTCACACATAGAATCAGTAATCGCAGTATCATCATCGACAACTAAAATATGAATGGTCACTTTGCCTACCCCCATCAAGCTTCATAAATTTTGGATATAAGACATATAAAAATCACAAAGGTTGACAGAAACAAAAATAATCTGATAGAAGATTGCCTCTTATTTTTATATTTAAAACATGTTATGCTATCTATAATTTAATTAACTGTCAACTTAACTTTTAGTTTTGGATTGGTTCAACGCAATAATCTGGTAAAGGCTTTAATCAGGAGAAATTTTTATTGCGAACAACGAATAACCTTGGAAATCTATTGTCCTGCATTTATAATTTATTCTTTTCCTTTATGATCAACGGTTAGGCATTTATTTCTGTTTAAACAGTGGCTTCATAAATTCTAAATGTGACAAACCCGGTTAAAAAATGAAAAATATAAAGAATTTCAGCATCATTGCTCATATTGATCATGGTAAATCTACGTTATCTGATCGTCTTATCCAAACAACCGGAATTATTTCCGATCGTGATTTTAAAGATCAAATGCTTGATACCATGGATATTGAAAGAGAGCGCGGGATAACCATAAAAAGCCAGACAATTTGTTTGCCCTATATTTCCGAAGACGGCCTGGAATACTTTTTAAATCTTATCGATACACCAGGGCATGTAGACTTTACATATGAAGTATCACGCGCACTGGCCTCATGCGAAGGCGTTCTTCTGCTTATTGACGCGAGCCAGGGCGTGGAAGCACAGACCCTTGCGAATCTGTATCTTGCCATGGAGCATGACCTTGAGATTATACCGGTTATTAATAAAATTGACCTTCCTTCCGCCGATATAGAAAGAGTAAGAGCGGAGATAGAAGACGATCTCGGATTAGATCCGGATACGGCGATGCTGGTCTCTGCAAAGGAGGGAACGGGTGTCAACGAGTTGCTCAAAGCAGTTGTTAACCTTCTCCCTTCACCAATAGGAGATCCTGATGCACCTTTAAAAATGTTGATTTTTGATTCCTATTACGACCCGTTTCGTGGCACCATTATCCATATCCGTGTGTTTCAAGGAAAGGTTCAGCCAGGAGACATGATTAAATTTATGTCCAATAATTCTGTCTACAAGGTAGAAGAAGTCGGAATATTTCAAATGAAACGTGTACTTAAAAAATCGTTATCCGCGGGTCAGGTGGGCTATATCATCGCAGGTATAAAAACCGTCAGTGATACGAAGTGCGGAGATACGATTACCCATAAATCCCGTCCTTGCGATACGCCCATGCCCGGATTCAAAGAGGCAAAACCGGTTGTTTTTTCTTCTATTTACCCTATTGCTTCTGATGATTATGAAGACCTTACAATAGCAATGGAAAAACTCAAACTAAACGATGCATCCCTTATTTATGAAAAGGATTCATCCAAAGCCTTGGGATTTGGTTTTCGATGCGGTTTTTTGGGCCTTCTGCATTTGGAAGTCGTCCAGGAAAGGCTTGAGCGCGAGTATGGACTTTCACTTATTCTTACCGCTCCGTCTGTACAATATGAAATCATACTCAATGATGGCGAAATGATTGATATTGATAATCCAGCGCTGTATCCTGATCCGACATCGATTGAGAAAACAAAGGAGCCTTTTATTAAGGCATCCATTATTACTCCTGACCGTTATATGGGAACGATCATGAACCTGTGTCTTGAATGCAGGGGGATCAGTATAAATTATCAATATCTGACCAGCAATCGGCTTGAAATGATTTTCGAACTGCCCCTGGCAGAAGTGGTTTATGATTTCTATGACAGGCTCAAGTCCGTGACCCAGGGGTATGGATCATTTGATTATGAAGTTATCGAATTCAGAGAAACCGATCTGGTCAAGCTCGATATTTTAATTAACAGCGAAAAAGT
>JAFDFT010000036.1 GCA_019309685.1 Deltaproteobacteria bacterium | reverse complement strand
CTTGCCACTTTACGTCCTTGACTTTTGTGCGAGCTGTTTCGCCTTTAGATTTGATAGCGACTTGCCATCTATAATGATGAGATGTGGCGCCCATGTCGCTTTTTATATCATCATCAATAACCTCAGCAACGACCCCATCCATGGGATAATCCGTTTCTAAACTAACCTGAGAGACAATTTGATCTGTGTGTTGTAAAAGCTCATCCGCGCTGCCTTCCCATGAGGGGAGTTGAGCATATGAAACAAAATGTACCACTTCATCCTGAAGCGCCTTTTTCGCATAATCGTTTAGCGTGTCTGACGCGACAATACCAACAACCATATTCCTTGGATGTTCAAACACACCAACCAGGTGCTCCTGGAAATAAGATTTAAGTATAACGATTTCACCGATACCCAGACCTCTCCCTCCCAATGGAATGACGCCTTTATCAAAAGCGCTGTTTATCTCATATCCAAATTCTCCGTTGCCCCGTGTAGCAAATATTGATCCATCATCACGACCTGCCAGACCATCGAGCTTGGGAGTGACCCGAAATCTAACATCACGAATCTCGATCTCACTTGCCGCTTTTACGACTCTTGCAACAAATCGCTTGAGATCCTCTTTGCTATACGCCTTTTCCGTGGAGAGCATAGGAACCGGATGTCTTACCTCTCTCTTTTTGTTAAATTTCTCCGGTTCCACAGAATGCAGGAAGGGATTGTTTGGATCCAACTGCCGAAGTGATTCAACAAGCCTGTCATACTCATGATCGCTCACCAGCTGACTGCCACCTCGGTAAGCAGCATTATACTTCTGAAGAGTTTCAACAAGCGTGTTGATGTCATTCATTTTTATTACTCAGGATTTACCAGACGCGTCAGCTCATCTTTTACATCATCAATAATATCATAAAACCATATGAGATCTTCAATAGTGAGCCGACCTGCCTTGCCTTGCCTTTCACCACCATCTTTTCGCTTAAAAACTCTTGGACCAATCTGAAGTTTTGCCTCCCCCTCACCATACCTGTTAATAGAAATCAACAGCCCTGTTTCCGCACATTCCCATTTTTTAAGCACCTTGTCTTTTTCAGTATCAAATGCCATAGCTCACTCCTACTCCTTTTCTTTAATTATAATAAATTTTACCAGCGGACATATGGAAAAAGTACAGCCCGCCGAACAATACCAACCTGCTTCAACCAGCCTACGTCGATATCTTGGAAAAGTCAGCAACTATTCTGAACAAGTTTTCAATACATCTCAGAAGTCCGAGCCTGTTCCGTCGAATACTTACATCCTCCTCCATGACCAAAACATTATCAAAAAAGGTATCCACAGAATCGCGTAAAGAAGCGATATCTAATAATGCCTGATCAAATTCACCTTTGCCGAGGTTATCGAACACGTTTTCTTTTATCTGTTCATAAGCAGTGTTGAGCGCTGTTTCTGAATTATCCTGAAAAAGCGATGGATCGACATCGCCGATATCTGCTTCATCTGTCTTTTTTATGATATTAACAACACGTTTAAATGTAATAGCTAACGGCTCAAAATCAGGCTTTAGCCTTAGTTTTTTTAAAGCGCTCGCTCTTTTCCACACATCAGGAACATTATCAATCGATACGCTTATAACGGCCGATACGGTATCTTTGGCAAAACCTTCTTCAGCCAATAGATGGGCGACTCTGTCTTTTAAGAAATCATAAACCATTTGGGCAACGCTACTCATATCCTTATCGCACTTATCTTTGAATAATTCCACGCTGTTTTCAATCAATTTTTTTAAGGAAAAAGTAAAACCTTTATTGGACATTATCTGAAGAATCCCAATCCCCTGACGGCGCAGTGCATACGGATCAGATGCTCCGGTAGGAATTAGATCCACGCTAAAACATCCGCAAATGGAATCCATTTTATCTGCTACGGCCAGTATCGCGCCTTCCATGGTTTCAGGAAGCGGTCCACCCGAATACGTGGGTTGATAATGCTCTTCAATAGCGATTGCTGTATTTTTGCTCTCTTCTGTCATCTGAGCGTAAATTCTGCCCATGACCCCTTGTAGCTTTGGGAACTCATTAACGACCTGGCTCACCAAATCGGCTTTGCTTAACCAGGAGGCTCTTGAAACCCGTTCTCGCAAATCATCTCCCCCACCTATTTGATCTGAAATAATTATCGCAATCTTTTGAACCCTTTCAACCTTTTCGTATAAAGACCCAAGTTTCGCCTGAAAGATAATACCTTTCAATTTATCAACAAACATATCCATGGATTCGTTTATATCGTTAGCATAGAAATATTTAGCATCGGCAAGGCGCGCGCGAAGGACTCTCTCGTGACCTTTTGCAACTTTTTTTATTTTTTTCACGCGTGTATTGTTTACCACAATAAAATTGGGCAAAAGCTGACCGGTTTTGTTTTTTACCGCGAAATATTTCTGATGCTCTCTCATGGCCGTAATCAGCACTTCATCCGGCAATTCGAGAAATGTTTTATCAAATTCACCGGACATAACCACAGGATACTCAACAAGATGGATCACAATATCAATAAGTTCTTCATCCGGGACAATGATTCCGCCAAGTTTTTTCGCTATTTTTGATATTTCTTTCACAATGATATTTCTTCTGCGATCTTTATCGACGAGTACGCCTGCTGCAGCCAACAGGTCTACGTATTTTTCAGGAGAAGGAATTTTAATTCTTCCTGGATGGGTGAAACGATGCCCAAAACTGTAACCGCTGCTTTTAATATTCCCCACTTCAAAAGAAATTGTACTGCCGCCTAAAATAGCCAGAATGGATTGAATGGGTCTTGCAAAAGAAATAGAAAGATCCGCCCATCGCATTGTTTTTGGAAATGGTATGGCCAATATGATCTCAGGAAGTATCTCTTTTAAAAGTGTCTTTGACGCAACCCCTTTTTCTACTTTTTCCGCAAACAGGTACATTCCTTTGGGCGTCTGTTTTATTTGAATTTTGTTTACAGGAATACCGGCTTTCTCTGCAAATTTTTCCGCGGCAACCGTTGGGGAACCGTCTTTTCTAAACCCAACATCTTTTGGAGGACCTGTAATTTCTAAAACTTGTGGTTTCTGCTGATGATGAACATTTTTTACCAATACGGCAAGCCGTAACGGTGTTGCGTATGTTTTTATATCACCATGTTCGATCCGAACATTGTTTAGCTTTTTTGAAAGATTTGACGACAACCATCTTAAAGCGGGCTCAATGTATCCCGCAGGAAGTTCTTCGGTCCCAATTTCTAACAGCAAACTATCCATTCATACTCCTTTACTTCATTTTCTCAGTTCAGTGGGAATCCCATGCTTTCTCTCTGGTTAAGATACGCCTCCGCACAGGCTCTGGCAAGCTTCCGGATTCTGGAGATATAACCCGTTCTTTCCGTAACGCTGATAGCCCCTCTCGCATCAAGCAGGTTGAATACATGTGAACATTTTAAACAGCATTCATATGCTGGAATCACTAAATTTTCTTTGATGATCCGCATGGATTCAGACTCATATTGGCTAAAAAATTCAAACAGCATTTTCACATCTGCCTGCTCAAAATTATACGTGGAGTGCTCCACCTCCTGTTGATGGAATATCTCCTGGTACCTGATTGACTGGTTCCATTTTAAATCATACACATTGTCTATTCCCTGAAGATACATGCAAATCCGCTCGAGCCCGTACGTAAGTTCGACTGAAATTGGGCTTAATTCAATACTGCCTGCCATTTGAAAATATGTAAACTGCGTAACTTCCATACCATCAAGCCAAACTTCCCATCCAAGGCCTGACGCACCAAGTGTAGGTGACTCCCAATCATCTTCCACAAACCGTATATCATGCTCAAGAGGATCTATCCCCAAAGCTCTAAGACTTTGGAGGTACTGTTTTTGTATATCCACGGGCGAAGGCTTCAGTATAACCTGAAACTGGTGATGCTGCTGGAGACGGTTTGGATTTTCACCGTATCGTCCATCAGTCGGCCGTCTGGAAGGCTGGACATAAGCCGCTTTCCATGGCTCAGGGCCAAGTACTTTTAGCAGGGTCGCAGGATGGAATGTCCCCGCTCCAACTTCCATATCATAGGGCTGTAACAGCAGGCATCCCTTTTTCGCCCAAAAATTCTGCAAAGACAGTATAATCTTTTGAAACTCCATTTTTCTCCTTCTTGTTTTCTTTAATCACATCAAAACGATATCCATATTACATTTCTAACAGTTATGAAAAATCAAACCTTTTGAATCAATCTTTACATCGATCAAATGCGCTTCTTTACTATTTTTAAGATCATCTTCCCAAACGCACTTTAATCGAGTGATATTATCCGCCTCACCAATTGCCCATATGCAGCCGCCGCCGCCCGCGCCTTTAAATCTGGCACCACAACTGTTTTTCTCCGCTGATTCAACCAGGCTTTCCCCCATGTCATCCAGAACATCCGGTGTCATTTCCTTCCTGATAGACACTTCTGAGCGTATTGCTTTTACCGCATCATTGATATTTTTTAAATAAAGCGCTTCCACAAAATCTTTCGTATAAGCGACGATCTCGTGCCAGCTAGAACGCCGTTCTCCCGAAACAAATCCTTTGACCCACCTGCTGTTAATATCCTTTGATTCATGAGGAATGCCACAATACGCAAGTACGATGCTCTTTTCCAATTCTTTGAACTCTGATTTCTTAACAACTGCTCTTTTTCTAAACACAAGCCCAGTCATACTGCCGCTCCAATACCAGGCGTTAACACCGCCATACGCTGCAGCAAGCTGATCTTGAAGCCCGCAGGGTACGCCTGCCACGCTCCCTTCGATTAAATACGCGAGCAGAGCTATTTTCTTTTTCAATATCCCTGAAAATATTTTTTTGCCTGCTCGTCTGGAAAGAGCGGCAGCAAGTGCTACAGCAGCTGATGATGAACCGCCCAGCGCACTTCGTGGCGGTGACGATGATTCAATATCAATATGAAGTCCGCTGGCTTGGAAATGAGCAGCGACTGCAAACATAAGCCCAAGCGGGTGATCAAAAGGAGCTTCATTTATTGGGTATTCAGCGCTTTCAAATCCTTTTGATGAAACTTTAACCAAATCTTTGTAATATGGATGCAGGCTTACCCGTGTCCTTAAGTCAAGAGCCATGTTAAACGTACATGGATGGAGATGGTTCAGCGGATAGACAAATGTACTGATGTCTAAAGTACCCCCCATATCAAGTCTACAGGGAACGGATGCCGAAATCGGTCTTGATGCCAAGGCAGCGTTTAGGCCTTGAAATTTGTTTTCTTGCCCCATTTAGTATTATCCAAATATTATTGATTTTACCAGTAGGCTTTTCGCACTATTGGTTCGGAAAAGGTCCAAAAATAGGGGATTCAAGGATTTGTTAGTATAAGAGCTTATTAATAAATTAGCTGCCTCTTCAGCCCCATCAATAGTGTCATTTCGCAGTAGAGCTAATTCCCGTTTTCGAAAGACCATGCCGATATTAATCGTGTTCGAGTTTTAGGTGATTTCTTTTGGAGGGCCAACTTAAACGGACCGCTAATCATTGAGCACTGAGATCCAAAACCTAAAACTTAATCGCTTTTAGAGCGATGTAATTCATAACATTTCAATTTGAGCCTGTAATCCTAGACTCCTTAACCCGTTTAGAATCATCAACTCTTTTGGAAATAATCCTGAAAATAAAACGAACAAGTATATACAATGCCAATGGTGAGTAGTTGCGTTTTATATCTTACCTGCGGATCTGCCTTAAAAATTTCAGGCTCTTTAGTTCTCTACCGATATGATAAGGCACAAATGTCTCCAGAAAACTTAAACTTTCCTTTTGCGCCTGCATTGCAAATCGAATTCTTACAGCCCTTTTTAAATCTCCAGCTCCAATCCACTGAAGCTGTTTCACCGTTCCTTTTGATAAATAAATATGGCCGGAACCCGGAGCGCATGATTCACACGCAACCCGGCCATTTCTAAGATCAAAGATCAGCTTTTCGCATTTTATTTCTTCAGTCTGGGTTCGGCATATACTACAGCATGTTAAGTTTGGAGAAAGGCCTGATAAAGCCATAAACCGCATCTGAAACAGTATTGACAGGGCTTCTAAAGACGCGCTGCCCGAATCAAGTTCAGACAAAACATATTCAAGCAGATGATACGCCTGGACATTTTTAGCATTTTTTTCCATCCACTCATCAATCAATTCCGTCCAGTAACTGGCGTACGCTGTTTTCTTAATATCTGTCCGAATATTTTCAAATGGTTTTAGCATCGAGGCTTCTTGTAAAACAGGTAAGCCTTTCCCCCGGCCAGTCGTGCATACTATCCGTAAGGCAGAAAATCGCTCAAGAATACCTGAAAAACGCTTGATACTTTTTTTTGCAGATTTCGCGATAACAGAGACCTTGCCTCTATCCCTTGTAAAAAATGTGATAATAAGGTCATAATCACCAAAGTCAATCCGGCGAAGCATAATCGCTGAAGTGGAAAAACTTGACATGTGCTTATATACCGAGGAGAAAAGTGGCTATCTGAAAATAGAAAAACACGCTGATGATATCGATGGCTGTTGTTACAAAAGGCCCAGTCGCCACAGCGGGATCAACATTTATTTTTGCGAATGACATGGGAACCAAAGATCCAATAAGAGCGGCTATGGACATTGAGCTGAGAACAGCAAAACCAACAGCTATGGCCAACGCGTAGGTACTATATGTCAATTGCGCGACTGTGCCCAAAAGCAGACCATAAACTAACCCAAGGATAAGCCCGACAGCAAGCTCCTTGAAAACAACGGGCCAGATATCTCTTACGTTTAATCGGCCTGTGGCGAGCCCTCTTACCACAATGGTAGATGACTGAGTGCCAATATTGCCGCCCATACCCATAATAACCGGTATAAATGCTGCGAGATATACAAGATTACTCAAACTCTCTTCAAAGTGGCCGATAATATAAAACGCAACAATTCCGCCGATACAGCTCGCGAATAACCACGGCAAACGAATCCTTGAACTTCCTAAAATAGTTTTTGTCTCAATGAATTCTTCACCTCCGACACCGGCCATCTTCAGAATATCTTCAGTGGCCTCACGCCTGAAAATATCAATAACATCATCAACCGTTACAATTCCCACAAGCCTGTTGTTATCATCAACTACGGGTACAGCCAAAATATCATAGCGTGCGACAATCTTTGCAACTTCCTCCTGGTCCATATTCGTCTGAACGGAAAATACATTGGTTTCCATGAACTGTTTTAGAGGCTTATCAGGGGGAACAACCACCAGCTGCCGCAAAGAGCTTACCCCTACCAGTTTTCCGTATTCATCCACCACATAAAGATAAAAAGGCATCTCAACATCAAGATGCTCTTTTTGCAATGATTTAATAGCGCCTCTGGCAGTTGTATCCTCTTTTAGCGCAATAAAATCAGGAACCATAATACCGCCAGCCGTATCATCGTCATATGTTAGAAGGTCCTCAACCTCTTGAGAGCCCTCCTTCTTCATTCTTTCCAGAATAGCGCTGGACTTATCCTCTGACAACGTTCCGATCAAATCTGCGGCATCATCAGCGGGCATTTGTTCCAGCACCTCAACAACATCTTCCAGTTTGATGGCTTCAATCAGTTCAACAGCATTATCTTCATCGAGTTCACTCAAAAGGATACCCTTTTTCTCGACATCCTCAATCATATCAAAAAGTTTAAGCTGGTTATAAAAAGAAAGTGAACGGAAAACGTTTGAAAGGTCAGCCGCGTGGGTTTTGTTGACAATCTTTCTTAAATTTGTCAGCGCGCCCCTTCTCAGCAATCTCTTAATGGTTTCAATAAGTATTTTATTCCGATCACTTAGCATATTGTTACCCGTTATGGAATTTGAATGGTTACCGCCTGTCCATTATCTCCGACAACTTCATACGGCTTATTATTTAATAACAAAACAACACCATTTGCATCACCAATAAGAACATTAAACCCTGAAAGAGCCTCAAACTCCAGACGATCTCCTGTGCTCAGGCTGAATTTTTCCGGGCTTTGGCCATCAACAATTACTTTCATCCAGGTATCCTTGACAGCTGTTATTTCTAACAAGAGTTTTTCTTCTTGGTCCTCTGTATGTGTTGGTATCACAGTAGCGTTGGCATGATTCGAACCAACTCCTCGATCCGTGTCACCTGCCTTTGTTTTAATTCCCTTATGGCTGGTTTTTCGGCTTCAAGAAAATGAGTATTCATATCTGATGCACTGTAGATTGTTAGAACTATCAGACAAAAAATGATGGCAATCACAAATTTCAGATTCGGCCAAACACTTGCCCTTAAATGGATCAACTCTGCTTCAGGGTTGATTACTTTTTCATATGTTTTATAGCGTTGTTCATATCGTTGCACTGCCTCTTTATCATCAGCGCCTATAGTGTTCGCATACGCTCGCAAAAAGCCTTTTACAAAAATTTGTGCGGGTAAATTTTCATGGTCTTCTTTTTCAATAAGAAGAAGATTCTCCAAACGAATCCGTGTTTCTTTCGATACCTCCTCAAGGCTGATTCCTTTTTCCAGCCTTATCGATTGGAGGTAATATCCAAATGAAAGCGAGGTATCCTTTAAGTCCATATCCAAAACTATAAATTATTCGATTATTTTAATATGAGACTGCTTTCGCAATTCCATAAGCCATGATTGAAATTTTATATTTACACTTGCGTTATATATCTGTTTGTCGATCTCAGGGGATGCTTCTTCCAGTGATTTACCCGTATCATCTTCAATTTTCTCAACATAAAGGATCTGATAACCCAGTTCTGTATCTAAAACAGACGTGAACTCTCCTTCGCTTTTATCGGCCAATACTTCTTTCAACTGCGGAGATAAATCATTAAATCTAAAAAAACCTAAATCGCCACCTTCCCCGTTAGTTGATGATTCTGAATATTTATCCGCCACAGCTGCAAAAGCCGCTCCCTGCTTTAACTCTTCAAAAACCTTCTCCATTTTTTTTTCTATTTTTTCTTTTTCCGCTTCACTGGTATCAGAAGATACTCTCATAATAATATTTCGAAGATGATATCTTTTCCCACCAGCAAATTCTTCTTCAAATTGCTCGTAATATTGTTCTCTATCTTTATCGGTAATAACAACTTTGGATTGCACTTGGCTATTAATCAGCTTCATTCGAAGAAGCTGATCTTTCGACTTTTCTCTATATTCGTCCATGCTTAACCCCATGTTTTTCTTTAGCTCTTCTTCAAATCGCTCCTCCGTTAAAAATTTACTCTCACGAATCCGCGTTATGGACTGATCAACTTCTTCATCTGAAACACTGATACCATAACGCTTTATTTCCTGATCGATGAGCGCCTGATTAATCAACTGGTTAAGCATAACCTCACGATATTTAGACAACTCTTCCTTCTCCTGATCCTCAGGGAGGTTTTGAGCTTTAATTTGAGCCACGGCTGGTTTTAATTCCCTATTTAGATCTGTTAAAACAATAATATCGCTGTTGACCACTGCGACAATACGGTCAATGACTTCGGCACCGCTTACCATCCCTGCTGTTGAAAATACAAATGCAGCGCACATCAATTTGCATACGATCGGTCGTGACATATTTTTGAAATGTTCTTTTAGCATATCCATCCTATCCCTAAGGTTGTTTGATTTTATTAAAACATTAATATCCGTAATAACAGGCTGCTATATTAATCCTTATCACATTAATTTTACGTGAAAATTACCAAAATAACTTTTATAAAAAATCAGATGTTCATTTTTTCCCATGCTTCATCATTTATTTCAATCGTATACTTTTCCTGAAGTTCTCTCATCCATTTTTGATACTTCTCTTCAGCTTTTTTCCGTCGAAGTTCATTGACAATCAACTCTTCATTTTCAATCCCCTCAAAATTAGCATCTGAATCTTCTTTTTTTCGTCTATTTTTATAATACTCTGATAGATCGCCGGGTGTAATCTCTATTTTTGATTCCACCTCATCGACAATCGTTTTTTGAATAACCAGGCGGGTCCTTAATCTCTCTTTCCAGGATTGGAAAGAAACTGCATTTTCAAGCAGCATCTCTTCAAAGACATTCTTTGGATAATCTTCTTTTATCTTTGAAATAGCCTTTTCAAGCTCAGCTTTTGAAATCTTTATACCTAACTCTTCAGCCCTTTCCAGAATAATCATCTCCTCGGTAATCTGGTTCAAAAGTCTTATTTGGGCTTCTTTATAGACATTACCTTCCTGTAAAACATTATGGGGATATGCTGTCTTGGTAATTTCAAAAACCCTCTTAAAATCACCGACAGTGGTAACGTTGTTACCAACCCGTATCAAAACAACATTATCTTCGTTTTTCCCAAAATACGAACAGCCAATTAACGCAACCACCAAGCCAACTACACAAATGACAGCCGCCCCGGCAAGAAATATCCTTTTTAACTCCCTGTTTTTTCGAAATACATCCCTCATCATAAAATCTTCCAAGTAAAACTTTAGACTTAAAAAATTGAGTACTTAGCAGTTACCATATTGTGCTATTTCTTTCAAGATGTTTTTGGCCTGAGACAACATCTGTTTTTCCCCGGTTTTCTTCAATACAGCCTTTAACACATGATCCGGAGAAAGACTGAATTGCTGTGTATTTGAAGCGATCATATCTATTATTCCATCAGGATTTTTTATATGATCGTTTGAAAAGTATAATAAAAGCACGTTTTCATTCAAATCAAAACGCTTGACACCCGCCTGCGCGGATAAAGTTTTCAGCATGATCTTCAGCAGCAGATTCGACAGTTCAGCCGGCACCGGTCCAAACCTGTCAATCATCTCGTTTTTAAAGTCCGTAATCTCTTCAAGGTTTCTGATTTTCGCCAACCGCCTGTACGCGGAGAGCCGCTGATCAATATCGGAAATATAGCTTTCCGGTATAAATGAGGATACGGATATGTTAATTTCCGGATCCAGCGTCTCAAGCACTGATTCTCCCTTTAATTCTGATATAGCGCTCTCCATCAACTGAAGAAACATTTCATACCCTACCGCGGCGATATGGCCGGACTGTGAAGCCCCCAAAACAGTACCGCCGCCGCGAATTCGCAGATCACTCATGGCGATTTGGAAACCGGAACCCAAATCACTGTGTTCCATCAATACCTTTAAGCCTTTTTGAGC
>JAFDFT010000644.1 GCA_019309685.1 Deltaproteobacteria bacterium | reverse complement strand
AAAGAGTGAACTTTCGGCGGATACACCTTAATGGTGAAAGGATGAATCTTACCAACAAATGAAAGGTTTTTTGAGAAATATGTCTGTTCCGGCTAAAAACCTTTTTAAAGAAAACCCTGGCAACAATGCTTTAAATCCTTCGTTCCTGTAAATTTAAGCAGCTGCGGTTTCCTGGGATATACTTTTTACAGAATCATCCGCCCACTTCATAATCCGCTGAATCATCTCCTGGTTAAACGGATCCTGACCAAACTGCATGAATTCCTGCTTCTTTTTCCTCAGGTCTTCAAACACCGGGATATCCTCCTTTTCCCCGATACGTCCCAGACCGCGAACAAGAATCTTAAGATGCTGTAAAACCGCGGTGATATGGCTGTAATCCCCGTTTACCTTATAGATATCTGACTCCGGGTCTCCATAGCTTTTTACCGCGTCTCGTATTACCGCCCTGGGCGTTGGCCCGCCCACCAGCGACAGGAATATACACGCCTCCCTCTCCAGATTCAGCAGGTATCGGAACGGCATAGACGCTTCGTCCACTTCGTTCAGGGTCAGGGATTTTGTTATTCCTGTATAAACGGTCATATGTTTTTGCATGACCTTCTTAGGATTATTTTCAATAATTCCAGACGCCGCTTTAACAGCACTGTCGATCAATCCTTCTTTGACCAGAAATACTTCCTCAGGTGTCAGTTCAATCTCCCTGTTTAACTCCTTGTTGTATTTTCGTATCACCAGACTGGCAAGCATCAGACCGTTTCTGTCTGAAAGATCCACCTTATTCGGTTTGCTGAATATATCTTCTGCTTTTTCTGACTGATTAATTTTATTTACCAGCAGATAAAGGGAATTTAATAATGCCAGCCGATCATTCCGGCTCATCGCTCCTTTGAGATACTGCCAGATAAATTCAAAAACTTGATCCCCGTGCCTGGCAAGTGCGGGTATATTTTTCTCAAAAGAGCCTTTATGGAAATGCCCCTTACTGTCAAAGCATCGTTTAAAGGGAGTGACAATATCGTCCGCATCCTGATCCGAATCAGCGAAATTATTCTTTTTATCGATTTTGTCAGGTGGAGCGTCTTCAGCCCTGCGCGCTGCTTGCAGTTCCATTTGATCAATCTTCGCCCCAACCAGCTTTTCCATTTCGTTCGATGCTTGAATAGCCTCTTCCGCTTCCGGCACCTCCGGTATATCCGGTTTTTGAATGATCCTGTCTTCTATACTATCTTCGATTTTATCTTCAATCGACTTTTCCGCCTTAACTTCCGCCTGTTGGACGACTTTATCCTGCCGAACGTTATGGTCCGAATGTTCTATTTCAGCCGGGTTTTCTGCAGGCTTCTGATCGTCACTAAAAGATTGAATCATTTTCACACATTCAGGATGTATCATACCCAGGAGATTCTCAATGCCATTGGATTGAACATGTAGTGTGTTTCCAGCCAGCCTGAGATTATGTCTTACCTCTTCCCTGGTCTGGGCGAAGCGGCTGGTGATATTGCCAACAACTTCTTCTAATATGAATTTTTCACCTTTTTCTTTTTCAATTTCATCAAGAAACGTTGAAATTAGAATAAGACGTTTTCCCAGAACACGCGCATTAATCCTTTCAAAATCACTCCCGTAGATACTGGTTAAAACCTGCGCAACAGTATGAGGAGAATCCCCTAGGTATTCCAGGGACGTCCTGGCCACCTGTATTTTTTCATTGGGAATATGATCCATCTCACTGTCTGCCATCAGCCATCGGACATTATTCATTTCTATGGGCGGTTTCAATAATTGCTGAAATTTCGGACTCGATTTCATGGTATCATACACATCAATAAACTGACTGTCTGATACATTCGCATCCGAATCGCGTACCCATGAATCAACCTTTTGCACCAAATCCTGTGTTTGCTTCGGGTCCAGATTATTTAACCCCATGACCATAGTAAGGTTTGGGTGTGGCCGGCCTCTCTCATCCTTCACCAGGGGAATGGATATCTGCTCCCCGTTTCTCTTAAACACAACCGGTGCATCTGTCTTCGCTGCCTGGA
>JAFDFT010000035.1 GCA_019309685.1 Deltaproteobacteria bacterium | reverse complement strand
CGCTGTGCGTAAAGACGGCATCCTTTCCGTTAAGCGTAACAAAGCGCCGGCTCTCGTAGAAAAGCCCTTCTAAGAGCCTGCCGAATCGGAGCGTTCCATAGCACTCGGAAACGCCTGCTGCCCGGTCCGATGCTCCAGTGGCCGGCAGGGTCATCGGTCTGTTTCTGTCTGGAAGGAACTCCGGCAGATAAAGTTTCTGAGTGGTGCGGCCAAGATCGAGCATGAACTCATCCGGCGGAAATGAGACGCCTCCTTTATAAAAGGGCGAGCGCCATCCAAGAAGAAGAAGCTTTAGGTAGAATCCGGATTCTTTTTCCTCCGCAATATCATTCTCATAGTAATCATGGTCGTCCAGAATAAAAAATGTGGGAATGGATCTGCAGGATGTCCCATAGAGATTAGCGATCTGCGGACCAGCCGCCTTCTTGAGCACTTCCTCGTTTTCAGTACCGAGAACCGGTTTTGAACGGTCGAATCTTCCCACATGAAATTTTGCCCTGGGGGATCCACCCATTACCCGTGCTGACTTGTCGTAAAGAAGATCAAAATAGATCTGATCTCCACTTGATACGATTGCGTCAGGTTTAAAGGAAAGAGCCTTCTTTAAAAGCCTGATGCGCGTTGACAATGGAAGTTGTCCGACTTTAAACCATTCGATAAGGGCATCGTGACCGCCAAGGCCGGTATATATTAGCAGGCGCAGTTTTTTTGGATTGGCATCCGGCGCGGGAAATGTTGACAGGGGCCACGCATCGCACAGATTCTTTCCGTCTACGTCCTGTATTACCAGCATGTAGGTTGTATCCGGCTTAAGACCGGGCGCGTCAAAGGACCAGAAGTAACCTTTGGTATCCGTCATCCTTCCATCAAAGTTTCCAACGTCATCTATTTGCAGGCGCGGTGCCTTTGAAAAGGGCTTTGTAAAGGACGTCTTAATCAGGATACGCTCATGATTTACCGTCGGAAGGATATGAAAAACCGGACCCGAGTTCCAGCTTGGATCCGAATTGTAGGTTAGTTTCAGGGGCGAATAGTGGCGATAAAAGAAGATGGATAAGAAGATAACGGCAATAACGATAAGAATAAAGATTGGTTTACGTTTCATAAGAAACCTCCTTTAAAAATCAATTATATCTTCATGCTTCACCTGTTTTACTTCCCTATAAAATACGTTCGTGTCATCATATATTAACCTTTGCAATATATCAAACGTTTCAAAAATTACAAATCCTTCGATCCATTATTTTTCTTGGTGAATTCACCCTCAACCTGTCAAGAACGTCGACACGGCCTCACAACCCAATAAGCGGGCCAAAAACCAAGACCTGACCTTACTTGCTCACGTTTGTTTCTACATAAGATTACGTCTTTTTGCAAAAGTTAAGACGGCAAATCGGATTTATCGACTTCCATCTGTAATGGCTTCTTTGCTAAATACCGGTCCAGGTTATCAAAAAACACACCATCTCCGCGCCTGTTAGAGCCCGATCCTGATCCGGCAAAATGGGAAGTCATATGCACACGGGGATGTGACCAAAGTGGACTATCCGATGGTAACGGTTCTGTAGAAAAAACATCTAAAATGGCCAGTTCGGGCTGCCCTTTATCTAGACTTTCAAGAAGTGCATCTTCGTCCACCAAAGGACCGCGTGCGATATTCACTAAAATACTGTCGCCCTTCATATGCTGCAAAAAGTCTTTGTTCACCAGCTTTTCTGTTTCTTTATTGAGAGGCGCAGACAAAATAACCACATCGGCTTTTGATAGATAAGCGGAAAGATCCTTCATTTGAACAACCGTATCCGCCTGTTCATTTCCGGTTATGGTTCGTTTTACGCCTATTGTATGCGCCCCAAATGTCTGGGCACGCCGTGAAACTTCAGTGCCGATATTTCCCAATCCAATAATCAGCCAGACAGTACCGTATATTTCACGAAATCCCAATCGCTGCCACATCCGGTTGTGTTGATTTTCTCTGCGTTTCTGGTTGGAGTGATAGTGGTTTAAGACACCTGAAAGAACATACTCCGCTATGGCAATAGAACTGGCGTTATTGTTGGTCAAACGAATCCCTTTATCTACCAGCATGCCGAAAACAGGATGTTCAAATCCGGCGGCTCCGGATTGCAGCCAGCGTATGCTTTCTGATTTAAGCACATAAATCATAAATTCTCTGGTCGGACTGTCTTCTCCCACATATAAATCGCTGCTGGCCCAGGCAATTTCCGGCTGAACCGATTCCGCCGGGACGGTTTCTCCTTCCCGGAGGATCTCACCTTTCTGCGTAAAAATAAGGGGCCGTACTTGATTCACGCGGCTCTCAAATTCTTCCTGTACCCGCTGATAAGTAACTTCGTATATCAAAATTTCAATCATTTTATCTCCAATTGGATAGTATAATGAACTCAGGGCCGTTATCTTGGAAGATGAGGGTCAGAAAATCCGTGCCAGGTCGTTATATTTTTCACAGGCTCCCTCGGGGTCTCAATTTTATTTGCCGGGTAATCCCAATTTGGATAGCCAATAGCGATGGCCATTACCATACGTTTCGATGTGGGGATATCGGCATATTTCCGTATGACGTCCGGATATGCCTTTCCCTGTGCTGTTATACAGGTTCCAAATTCGTAGTGAAGAGCAGCCAGGCAGAGCGTTTGTATGACAGCACCGATATCCATCAAGGGGCCCGGTTCCGGAAAAATTTCATCGACCAAAATAATTATAGCTGCCGGGGCGTTGAAATATCTGTACCCGCATTTCAGCCATTCCGCTCTTTTTTCCTGATCTTCTCTTTGGATATCCATTAAACGGAAAAGCTCCTTGGCAAGGTTTACCTGCCGGTCCCGATAGATCGAATCGAGCGCCCCTCCACGACCATAATCTCCTTTTTTCCCGGATTCATACGCTTCAACATTCCCGCTTTTGATATTTTCAAGAACCTCTCCAGTGAGTATGGCAAATTCCCATGGCTGTTTATTCACTCCGGATGGGGATCGGACGGAAATTTCGAGAATTTTTTCCAGTACTTCTTTAGATATCGAATCAGGTTTAAAATCCCTGATGCTTTTTCGCTTCATTATCGCTTCAATGATTTCCATTATCAATCCCTTTCATTGCGTTATGATAACCGCTTCTTTTCCTCAATTCACCGTAAAAATGTGGTTTATTTCTTTAATTTTTACCTATTTTTTGACAATCCGAAATCCTTTCCTGGAATACCATAATGCAAAAAATTTTCTGCACAACTTATCAAACTTTTCGAAAAATCCAATCTTTTCTATCAATTAGTTTTTTTGGTGAATTCACCCGTAAACTCAGGCTTTCGATTTGATAAGAATGCGTCAACGCCTTCTTTGGCGTCCGCAGTAAAGATATTCTCTTTAAATGCTGCCTGTTCCGCAAGCAATCCTTTTTCAAATCCTTCACACAATCCGATGTGAACACATTTTTTAATCTTCGCGATCGCACCGGTCGCCTGCCTTGCCAGCCTTCGCGCATAATCAAAAGACATCTCAAACAGCTTGTCCTGAGGAAAAATATCATTGATTAAACCAATCACTTTCGCTTCTTCGGGCGTGATCTGAAGCCCTTTATACATCATTTCAATTGCCTTTGGTTTTCCAACGACAAGGGGCAGCCGTTGTGTTCCTCCAAAAGCGGGAATCATACCGAGCCGGACTTCCGGAAGGCCGATGCGGCCCGAATTATCTCCCATGAAGCGAAAATCACACGCAAGGGCCAGCTCCAGCCCGCCGCCAAGGGCATGCCCGTTGATGGCTGCAACAGTGGGTACAGGAAGCGATTCCAGCGCGTTCATCATGGAATGGACTCTTGGTAGCAGGGCGACCATATCTTCATCAATGTCTTTTAATTTTGTGATGTCGTCCCCGGCCGAAAAAAATCCCGGGCAGTTACTGGCAATAACGGTCGATCGGATTCCGCCTGTTTTCCCCATAATTTCAAGGAGTTTTTCGAAGTCCCCCAGGAAATCCGGGGTCATGGCATTCACTGGCGGATTGTTTAACTTTATGACCGCGACATTTTCAATGATTTCAAAATTTAAAACCGAAAATTTCATATATCTCTCCTGTTCTTAAGATTTCACAAGCATGGCTTGCGGAGCAATGAATGGGTAACCGGCTAACCATCTCTCATGCTATCACCATCTGTCAAAATGAAATGATTATCACATTTGGGCAGGATATGCAGCCCTGTAAATGGTTCAACACGCATTTTGGACAATAAGAAAAAACTTATCATCAGTCAATAAATAACAACTATTACAATGCATGTCTATTATTTTAAGCGAAAAGATGGGATGATATATTGATTTAGCGCTAAATATCTTAACGTTATTATAATTTTCTATTGACAAAATGGTGCTGTATATTTATAAACCATCGGTACTTGGAATCGAAAAAAATGTAACTTAAACAAGGCTTGGATAGAATGGATACCAATAAACCTGAAAACAACACACCGAAAAAAGCCAGAAAGCAGAATATTCAAAAAGAAATCAACATTATAGAAGGGGCTCTGAAAGTTTTCGGTAAAAAAGGGTTTGAGGAAACCACTATTTCCGCTATCTGCAAAGCGGCAAATATTTCAGACGCGACCCTGTATGAATACTTTTCATCAAAAGAAGAAGTTCTTTTTTCCATCGCAAAGCACTATACGCAAAGAGAGCTGAATCGGATGCGGGATGTGGTCCACTATATCCACAGCCCAAAGGAAAAGATACGCGTCATTATCCAGGCATATTTGGAATTTTATGAAAACAATCGGCTGTATACGTCCGTGGCATTACTGCTGCTCAAGGGAAATAGGAAATTTGTCAGATCCGAGGCGTATCAGGTTGTCCGGGAGTCGGCAAAAAGCATCATTGAGGCCTTTAATGAAGGTGTCACATCAGGTATTTTCCGTGAAGATCTTGATCCTTATATTGTCAGGAATATGATCCTGGGATTTATCGAACATCTGACCATTCAGTGGCTTCTTGTGGGCAGGCCGGAAAGCATATCCGGTTTCAGGGATATTATTTTTGACATGGTAATGCGGGCGATTGCGGTGGATGAAACCGGCTAACGGATTGAAATGGAGGTAAAGTCGCAGGCGTTACAAAAATAGAACACAATCTTTCCACAAAGGAGGTTCTACATGCCAGATATCAGACCCGTTAACAACAAAATACTGGATATTGATTTAACAAGCCGTGAAATTAAAAAGTTTGAAGTTTCAGCCCAGGACCGGAGGCAATACCTTGGAGGCAAGGGATTGGCAACCAAACTTCTTTTTGAACATATAAAAACCTGTATCGATCCCCTTTCACCTGATAATATCATTGTTATGATGACCGGACCGACAGCCGGAACTCCCTCACCGGCCGGCAGCCGGTTTACTGTAATGTGCAAGTCGCCGCTGACAGGTATCTTTGCTTCTTCGTATGTGGGCGGGAAATTCGGTATCAGTCTGAAAAAATCCGGTTACGACGGCCTTATGGTTAGAGGACGGTCTGACAGACAGGTTTATATCAGCATCGATAACGGTGAAGTAACAATAAAAGATGCATCAGAATCATGGGGTATGGACACCTATGATTTTCAGGAGACCCATAAAAAGGAGGGGGATTGGGTCGTCATCGGACCAGCAGGAGAAAATCTTGTACGGTTTGCCGTTATTGCATCGGACAAACGTATAGCAGGACGTTGCGGCATGGGAGCTGTGATGGGTTCAAAAAACCTGAAAGGGATCGTAGCAAAAGGTACTCGCAAAATCAGCGTTGCTGATCCTGAAAAATTTAAAAAAGCACTCAAGATTGCTCAAAAAAAAATTAACGCTCATGACAATTCGGGTCGGCGACTTCGAGAATTGGGAACCGCCCAGAATGTCCGCACCTTTGGAAGTGCTTCGATTATGCCGGTTCGAAATTTCAGCAAACCTCAATTTGATAAAATGGAAGATATCAGCGCAGAGACAATCCGGGATCATCATAAGGTTAAGAATCACGGCTGCCCCGGGTGCCCTATTAAATGTGGACGAACCGGAAAGTTTAACAATAAAGAAATGATATCTCCTGAATACGAAACTATCGCTCTGATGGGTTCGAATCTGATGATGGGCGACCTCAATGATATTGCCGTATGGAACGACAGGCTTAATCGGCTTGGACTCGATTCCATCAGCACTGGCAATACAATCGGATTCGCCATGGAACTGACGGAAAAAGGGATGCTTGAGAGCGATTTAAAATTCGGTGATTCTGGTAAAATTGAAACGACGATAGAAGATATCGCTTATCGCCGTGGGCTTGGCAATGATCTTGCTGAAGGCGTTAAACGACTCTCTCAAAAATACGGTGGTGAAGACTTCGCATTCCACGTAAAGGGACTTGAAGTGGCCGGCTATGACCCGCGGGGCTGCACAGGACAGGGTCTTGGGTATGCAACGGCTAATTGCGGCGCTACACATCTTTCGGGCAGTACCCATGCAGTAGAAACCGATCCCCTGGGAGAAGGCGGAGGATCTTATTTGAGCCCTCACGGGACAAAGGCGAAAGCTCATTTTGTGGTATTTTTGCAGAACCTGATGGAAATGACGAATTCAGCCATCTTCTGTCTCCAGACACAGAATCCATTCCTGGAAGAAAATCCTGCATACAAATACACACCTGCACCGATTCTTAAATTTGTAATGCGTAATCTGCCTGCTATTGCTATGGCCACTACCGATCTTTCTGATTATTGCGCTCTCATGTCAGGAGTCTTGGGTTATAAAATCAGCAGAACAGAGCTGTATAAAGTCGGTGAACGTGTCTTCAATCTGGAGAGATATATGAATTGCCGGGAAGGGATCAGCAGGAAAGATGATACATTGCCGCGCGGGATGCTTGAAAAAAGCGATGAGAAAGGTTGGGCAGCAATTGAATTGGATAAGATGCTGGCAAAATATTATAAACTTAGAGGCTGGGACGAAAACGGACAGCCCAAAAGGGATGTTCTGAATAAGTTAGATATTTTATATTAGGAGGTGAATTATGTCACAGGAAAACAGAGGACTTGTTTTAATTACAGGCGCGGCCGGTTTTACCGGGCATCATATGGTCGCTGAAGCAGTAAAGGCCGGTTTCAGGGTAAGAGCAACCGATATATCAAGCAGGCATTACGGGGCCATGTTTGACGCGTTGGGTGTCGAATTCGTGGCATCGAATCTTACAAAAAGAGAAGGCCTTGACAGCCTTGTTCATGGCGTGGATGGTGTAATCCACGTCGCAGGCATCCATGATTATTCCACGCCTGACAAGGTGATTTTTGCCGTGAATGTCGGTGGTGTAAAAAACATTTGCGATGCGGCAGAAAAGGCCGGTGTCAGCCGTTTTGTCCATTTTTCATCTGTTGGCGTTTATGGCTACAGCTCAAATCCCGGCCATCCGGTAAAAGAAGATGACCCTAAGGTGACGCCGCCCCTTAACAACTACAATTTGAGCAAGTGGGAGGGCGAACAGATTCTGCAAGGGTACATGAAAGAAAACAGGCTCAGGACAACCATATTCAGACCCGCGGCCATATACGGCACTCGATCCGAATATGGTTTGTACAATGCCTTCGAGCAGATCTACAATGATCGGAAAAAGAAAAAAATGCTCATGGTGGGGAAAGGGGATAAAATCGAAGCATTTCTTCACGTGGAAGATATGTGCCGCGCCGTCATTTTCGCGTACGATAACGATAGCACCATCGGTGAGATTTATAACATCAGTGATGACACCCATATCACCAGCGCTGAATTCTTTAAACTGATCTGCAGGGAGCTTACGGGGAAAGAAAAACCTTTCATGAATGTACCGCTTTCGATTCTGGCGCCGGTTGCCCGTATTTCGCAGTTCATCGCAAAACTTCTTGGCACCAAATCACTCCTGGAAAAAGCCACCCTTGATTATATGAGCTGCGATAAGATCTGGGACAACAGCAAACTTAAATCTGCCGGCTTTACGTTTAAGTATCCAACCGTTGAAAATGGCATGAAAGAGACGTTGAAATGGTACATGGATAACGGATGGTTTAAATCATAAATTCAATCACAGGTTTAAAAAACAATGGAAGTCATCTCAAAATTAGGATTTTGGCTAAAGGTCAAGGCGGATCCTAGTTTTACCCGCAGGCATACTCAAGTATGTCGAGGACTTGAAACGAGGACCCAACGCAGAGATTAAGCCAAAAAACTTTTTTGAGATAACTCCTTAAACATCTGAGGCATCATCACCATGAAAAACCTTAAAGGAAAAACAGCGGTTTTAACTGGCGGGTCAAAAGGATTGGGGCCGCACATCGCACGGTTTCTTGCCAAAGAAGGCGTAAACCTGGCGTTGACGGCAAGGTCTGAACAAGGACTCAAAACGACTGCATCCGAAATGTCTCGCTACAACGTAAACGTAAACATTTATCCCGCTGACATCACTGACCAGAAGGGCCGGGAAAAAATACTTGAAGATATCAAGACGGATTTCGGACAAATCGACCTTCTGATAAACAATGCGGGGATGGAGTGGATCAGTTCTTATACTGCTTTATCAACGGATTATATTGAAAAAATGATTCAGACCAACCTGGTTGCGCCGATGCTCCTCACCCGCATGGTCCTGCCGGATATGCTGGATAGGAGTATCGGCCATATTGTTACCATCTCCTCCCTTGGAGGCAAAAGGGGTAACCCGTACGGAGGTACATATTCAGCCACTAAAGCCGGTCTGATAGAATGGAGCAAAGGTCTTAGATTGGAACTTTCCGGAAGAGGTGTCGGTGTTTCGGTCATCTGCCCTGGTTTCGTTTTCGAATCCGGCATGTTTGCCGTTTATAATAAAAAACCGCCATGGATCAGCAATGCAACGACACCGGAAAAAGTCGCTGGAGCTGTTATGAGGGCTATTAAAAAAGATATCGATGAAATTGTTGTAAATCCCGGTCCGGCATGGCTTATACCACTGCTGGATGCCATCCATCCGGGCATAGCGAACTGGCTGTATAAGATAGGGGGTGTATATGAGTTTTATCGTAAGCAGGCAGAGGATAACGAAAAAGAAATGGCACAAAACCGGAGCAATAAGGAGAATGTAAATGGATAGTCAGGTCTATACTACAGTTGATCTGGTGAAACGAAACGCGCGAAAATATCCGGATACTCAGTTTCTTAATTTTTATGATGAGGTTGTCACTTACCGGGATCTGGATTTGAGGTCGGATACATTTGCCGCCTGGCTGCAGGATAACGGCGTAAAAAAAGGGGATATCGTCTCTTTTATGATGGGAAATTCTCCTTACTTTTTCTATACGCTTTTCGGTATCAATAAGGCTGGAGCCGCAGGTGGTCCTGTAAGCTGTTGGTGGCAGGCGCCTGAGGTTGAATTTCTCATAGACGATTCCAAACCAAAAGTGCTGGTCGTAGACCCGGAATTTGCACCAATCGTGTCCGCGCTTAAAGATAAAATTCCCTCGGTAAAGAAAATCGTCATCAACTCACCAGTACCAATGGATCTTGACTTTCCCCATGAATATTTGCCTGAAATCTTCAGCAAAGCAGATAAAAAGTCTGATATGTCCGATCCGCCTACAAAGGAGGATGTGGCCGCTGTGCTGTACACTTCAGGAACAACAGGCCGACCCAAAGGAGTCATGCTAACCCATAAAGGTATTGTGTATGGCGCCCATATCAAGACAAAGCATATCCCTGTCCAGCCTGCTGAAAGGATATTGTGCGTCCTTCCCCTTTTTCACGGCGGGGGTCTGTGCGACCTTTCCTTTCCTACCATATACAGCGGCGCCACAATCATTCTCCGGAGAAACTTTTCCGCCAATGAATTCTGGGAATGTGTGGAGAAATACAAGGTAAACGGTTTTTATATCGTTCCAACCATGTGGAATATTCTGCTCAGAATACCTGAAGCTGATTCAACGGATACCAGCTCCCTTCGTATGGGACTTTCTGGAGCAGCACCGATTCCGGAAGTTCAGCTTGAGGAATGTGAAAAGAGATTCCATATCCCTATCCTGGAGGCATACGGCGCTACGGAAAACTCCGGCGGTATTTCCGCAAATATGCAAAGCAAACGAAAAGCAGGTTCCATCGGAACAGGCTTTTCAGGAATAGAGGTAAAAATCTTCACCGAAGAAGGTCAGCCGGTTCCTGCAGGCCAAACAGGAGAGATTGTGGTCAAAGGTGATACGGTTATGAAAGGGTATCTCAACAACCCGGATGCAACCGCGGAAACAATAAAAGACGGGTGGCTCTATACCGGCGATATAGGCTTAATGGATACTGACGGTTTTCTTTTTATTGTTGACCGAAAAAAGGAAATGATTATCAGAGGAGGTGTAAATGTTTACCCCAAGGAGATCGAAAATGTGATTGCCGCGTATCCGGCAGTGGATTCGGTTGCCGTTATTCCTGAAACCCATGATAAATACGGCCAGGTGGCAAAGGCTTGTATCGTCATCAAAAGGGGGGAGTCCTGCGGTATCGATGAAATTCAAAATTTCTGTAAGGAAAAAATAGCGGATTACAAGGTTCCCGAACATTATGTATTTCGGGCCAGCCTGCCGAAGAATGCAGTCGGTAAAGTAGTAAAAAAAGATCTTATTAGCGAACTAGAAGAAGAAAAAACCGCTGAGCCGGTTCCTGTCGCCCATTTTTTCGAAGATATGAAAGAGCGCTTTATTCCTGAAAAGGCCAAGGGAACTGAGGCCGCCGTGAGTTATCATATTACCGGTAAAGGCGGCGGGCAGTGGACAATATCCATACAGGACGGAAAGATGACACTGACCGAAGAAGTACTGAACTCACCGACAGTTTATATTGTGGCGCGGGACGCCGATTATCAAGACATTGTAACAGGCAAACTCGACGGCATTACGGCTGTTGTGACCGGCAAAATGACAATCGAAGGCGATGTTAATTTTATGGCTGAGTTCCGGAGTATGTTTAAACCGTTAGCGTTGGAATAAAAGAGAGCGTGCCATAATAAATTTAAGACAGTCAGTACATTGATTATTAGAAAACAAAAATTTTAGAGTAACAAATGGAAATAAAAGACGTTAAGGTCAAAATCCTTGGAATAGCCGGGACCCCGATAAAGAATGGAAATTGCCAATATCAACTTGAAGAGGCCCTAAAACAGGCGGAAGAAACAGGGCAGGCGACTACAGAACTCGTTCATCTTCGTGACTACAAACTTACGTTTTGTATTG
>JAFDFT010000326.1 GCA_019309685.1 Deltaproteobacteria bacterium | reverse complement strand
ACAACCATGTAAACCCATTCCTGGCCTTTTATGAGGCCGACATACGTGCCGAGTAATCCGGTAAAAAGTAAGATAAGAACAGCAGGGTGAAAAACAGATACTATTTCTTTGAATCTTTGTCTGTGGATAAATCGGCAGATAATTTCAGAAATGGAGAATTCAAATAGCGTTACACACATGATTCCAAAGGTCCATGGCAAAAAGAAAAAATAGACCATTTCAATCCCGCTGAACTGACACGCTATTTTAGATTCAATACTGATAATCCACATAACAGGATTGATAAACGCGACAATAAGTCTTTCAATAAAAGTAGCTCCTCTGAAATAGGCGATGGGCGGTCCAATAAAGGCAAAAAACCATAAAGAAAAAAACGTAATCGGACCAAAGGTATTTATCAATAAATCTCGTACTAAGCCAACGGGCAATGCGCTTGAGGAGTTATAAATAACACTTGAGATAACACGGATAGCGACAACAAGTATTAGCGGAAAAATAAAACGTTTAATAAAACCCAGGTGTCTCATAATCATCCGCTCCAATGTATATAGGTTTAAGAGTTTTTAATTTTTTAAGAGATTAGAAATTTACAACTGGCTTTAGCTCTATTTCGGGATAAATCTGTTCATGCTTGGGCGGCATGGAATTGTATACCCAGTCGATATCTACAATTCCTGTTTTGATCAGCCTGTTTCGGCTGTAGCCGTTAAATGTACCTCTAATAAGCACACTTTGCATATCCAGTGTCATGCAAAAAACAGCTACGGGCGTATCTGCTGGTATATCACTGAGTTCATCTTTATATGCAAGAGGGGAAAAAACAAGACGCCGGCTGTCAGCCGCCTGGCATTGAATAACAGGGATAATTTTAGGAAACCCGTCATTACCAATGTATGATATGAATTTTAATGAATCGAGTTTATTGAATAGGTCTTCAGCAAATGGTTTGAGAATCCTTTGGGGTTCATTAGTTTTTGCTGAGCCCTTTGCAAGTATTGTTAAAATAGCTGCTGGGATTATTTTGGCCATGGGCAGGTTTTGTGAATGGGTTGTTTCAACCAAATCCATATAATGGACCGTATTGATGCCAAAATACGCGTTATATCTGAACATGGGAAGCTCGTTAAAAAATTCATATTCAGGGCCATCGTTTTTTTTGTATTTCCACATAGCCTTTCCTCGCCACATCTTACGATCCAGAGACATAATTAAAAAACCTACATGTGGATTATTTTGCATATACCACTTGCTCAAGCCAACACAGAATTGCCCAAGGGCCAGATGCGTTGGGTCAGGAGACATCATGCTGGTAATAAGCGTTATATGAACCTGGCCTTCAGGATTGATGGTAGAGATCAAGCCAACTTTTTCAGCAGGTTCGAATGTTTTCATGTCTTGCGTATCAAATGATTGCTTCACATTCATAAATTGCCTCCGAGTTTAAATAATGAGTCTTCTCCAACTAAATTGGAGAAGAGGGTTCAAGGATTCCAGGATTCGAGTGATAATTGCATTCGCTTCGCTATACCCAACGTGTAACACGCCTATTGCCTCTCGCCACCCGCCTCAATTGAGACTGTATCCGTATCATGTAATTCAAGTTTGGTAGTTCCACTCCAATGAACAATATCAGGATTCACACCGGAATGCCGTGCAACGTCTGTTAATTCACTAATAAATGATTCTAAAAGAAGTTCCTTGTCTTTAAACGGCCATTCCAATCCAAGTCTTATGTATTTATCCTTGCATAGATTATTAAACGCGCATAATTCCCAGCGGTCAACAATATCTCCAAGATGGGATGCAATAAAATGTCCAATGCCTTTTATGTTCTCTTTACTAGCCGTTGCTCCAGGGATGAGAGGGGTTCTGATCCATAACGTTTGCGGATAAATATGGGATTTTATAAATTCAGCAGTGAAAATGAGATTTTCATGAATGGTATCTGTTTTACAACCCGTAAAAGTCTCATGCTTGGAAGGGGCAATTTCTTTTACATCAAATAGAACCATGGATGAGTAGGGGAGGAGTTTTTCAAGAGAACTTTTAGAACATAGACCGCATGTATCAAGAGCTGTATGAATTCCGATTCCACGCAGCTTTTGTAAAAACATTGCTGCGAAATCCGATTGCATGGTTGGTTCGCCCCCGGAAAGGGTAATGCCGCCGCCTGATTTATCAAAATAGGCTTTGTCTTTGATGACCTCATTGACAAGATCATCGAGTTCCCATTTCTGACCGATCAATTCCATGGCTGTTGACGGGCAAGCGTCTGCGCATGTGCCACAGGATTTGCAAAGAGATCTGTCAATGTGAACACCATTATCAGTAAAGGTTAACGCTTTTTCAGGGCACGTTTCAATACAGGTTTTACAGCCAATGCATTTGGATCCTACCCATTGGATTTGAGGACGCGGAGAAATACTCTCCGGATTGTGGCACCACGAACAGTTTAAGGGACACCCCTTAAAAAAAACAGTTGTACGGATACCCGGTCCATCTTCCGTGGACATACGCTGAATTTCAAGGATAGTGGCTTGTTTGGTGGTTCTTGTCATAAACTAGTTTCCATCCATAAATGGCCCTTTCCCGCAATCTCTGTGTTAATCTTCGGAATTGCTTGTGCGACGTACAACAGAGTACGTCTCCGCACAATTCCTTGATTTCCTTGACCTTGCAAAAAATTACTCATTTCTGGATTGGAAACCCCCTTTAGGTGCCCATTAAAATATCTTATATTCATGGATGGACACAATCTAGAATTTGCTGTGACTTAACCTTTCTATAACTTCATTTTGAAGTTCCTTACCAATGGTAGTAAAATACGCGTTATAGCCCGTAATTCTCACCAGAAGATGACGATAATCCTGCGGCTTTTTTTGAGCATCCCTGAGAATATCCGGATCCAGCATATTGATTTGAAGTGCTGTACCGCCGTTTTCACAATATCCTTTTAAAAATGCTTTGAACTTTTCCTTATGTTCCGGGTCCTTGATGATCGAAGGGTTAAAAGTGATGGTGTGGCTGGCCCCATTGGGCAGACAATTGAAATATTCCTGCCAGTCGCCATTCCCATTATTTGATTTTCCACCAAGGACTTTGCCTACAGAGTTGGTATTCGATGTGGGGCCGTTAATATCCGCTCCGTTTGAGGGACATATGGCATTGGAAAGGAACTGGCCCTTTGTCCGGCCATCCGCGCTTGCGGCCATAACATATCCGTCACCAGCCCAGTAATTCCAGGAAAGCATGCCCGGACGGAACTGACGATCGGTAGAGAGGGTTTTATGTTTCCAGGCCTCATTGCACCAAAAGTCCATTACCTTTTTTGCTATAAGGTCGGCTTCATCATCGTCCCGACCGTATTTAGGAGCTTTATTTTTAGCCATAGCCTGAAGTACTTCATGACCTTCCCAGTTATCCTTCAACGCCTGAATAAGTTCAGTCATGGTGCAGGCTTTTTTATCAAACACCAGATACTTTATGGCAAGAAGCGAATCCACAGTCGTGGCAAATGTGACGGCTTCAAGGGTTGTATAATTGATTTCAGCACCCCCTTGAGTAACATCAAGACCTTTTTCCGCACAACCCTTTACAAGGCAGGATAGGTAAGGGGTTGGGAAAAAAATGGCGCGTGCGGATTCAGACATCTCATATATATCTACACAGGTTTTAATGATATATTCTGTTTGTCTTTCATAAGCCTGCCAGAAAGTGTCAAAGATTTTAAAGTTTTCAGCCTTGCCCGTTGCAGGACCGTCTCGTTTGATCTTTTCAGCTTTTCCGGTCATAGGATCAATAAAAGGGATAAGGTCTTTTCCATCCGTAAGGGCGAGCTCCACAGCTTTTAATAGATTCAGGTTGTTATCCACGGTTCCTGAACGGTCATTGCCCTGCATGGTGTTTTCAAGACATCCAACAGGCGCATAGTCGTGCGCGTTCGTATCATTAATCAAATGTGATATGTCAGATTTCTTTGATTCAAGCATCATGCCT
>JAFDFT010000034.1 GCA_019309685.1 Deltaproteobacteria bacterium | reverse complement strand
TTGTGGTTCCCAGACATATACAGTTATCCGCTGCTCCATAATAAAGCTTAATTTCACCATTATCTTCCAGAATGGCTCCGGTGGAAAAAACTACATTATTAAGATCCCCGATCCGTTCATATAATTTTCTTGGTGAGAGTATCGGTATATTGGACCGGTTTATTACTTTGGCAGGATCCTCTTTATCAAGAATGGCGGTCCCCATTTTGGTAATCGTCCCGGAAGAGGTATCTTTCACTCCATAGTAGAAAAGCAGCCACCCTGATTCTGTCTCTATGGGCGGAACCGCGCATCCTATTCGCCCCTGATCCCAAAAGCCGACCCTAGGCGTTAGGACAACCTCTCGTTCACCCCAGGTCAAAAGGTCATTTGAATAAGCAATCCATATACTTCCTCCGGAGCTCGGTCTTTCCAACATCGCGAATCTACCGTTTATCTTTCTGGGAAAAAGAGCACCGGCCTTGGTATCTGGCTGAGAAATAATCTCCATTCTTTCAAACTCATTAAAATCTTTTGTCTTGCCCAGGCCTAAAACGATCCCATGTCTTCCCATGGCCAGATACACAATATAAAACTCATCATTAAGAGCAGTGATTCTGGCATCTAAGACTCCCATTTCTTCGTATTCTTTAAAATCTACATCTGTTGACGATGCAATAAACGGTTCTCTTTCTATTTCAAAAAATAACCCGTCCTCGCTTCTGGCTCTAAAAATGGCAGGTCTGCCGTCAAGCTTCTCAATGGTAATGAGCAGCAGATATTCCCCGTCAATCTTAATACAACCGGCATTATACATATCATGACACTTAAAGGGGATATCCTCAGAGGTGATTACCGGATTTTCTCTCCAGCGACGAATAATATCTTGTCCGAATTTTTTTGGCATAGATAAACTCCTATTTTGCACAGTGTCTTATTTAGATTGCTTGTATTTATAAATTTCTGAAATTAATTCGCTCCGATCAAAATAAACTTCATTACGCTTTATTTTTCCTTGATCATCAAATTGTACTAAGCAAACACCTATGCATTCTATTACTTTCTCACCAACAGGTATTTGTGCCAACCATTTGTTTAAAAAACCATCTTCCATTGGAATGGGCTCAATCTGTGTCCATATCCAATCTGGATTTTGAGCAAGCAACTTTCGGAGATGCGCAATTAGCTCACCCTTTCCCTTAACTCCATTTGGTATACCCGGATCAAGGTAAAAGGTCTCGTCTGAATAAAAGCTTGCTAATTTTTCAGGCTCGTTTCCAGTCCATGTAGGCAACCACCTGGACGAAAACTCTTTTGCTTCTTCTTTTGTCATCATATCTACTATTTCTCATTATTGTGGTCTCAGATTTTAATGCATATAACTATATTATTAAGCCGCAAACGGCTTTTTCCATCGTAGCAAAATTGCAGATATCTTGCCTTCATGCGCGTCTGAAACTCATCATAATTTATAGCATATATGGTCACGCAATGACAACTTTTTGGAGTTTTTGGAATGATATGAAAATAGCCATAATCGAAACTTTCATAGTAGGATATACTACATAATCTTTTTTTAATATTTCATAATTTTTATAAAAATAGAATCAAATGCCCAATTATCTTGAATCCATGGAACGTACTGCAAACGTTCTAATCCAGATAAATGTAAAAGCGATTTTTTCCATTCTTTAAAATCATCGACAACACCGCGATAACTTGCATGCCCATCGTCGAAGAATTTAAATGAAAGCGCGAAAAATTTACTGCTCTGATCTCCAACATAATGCTTATATTCTTGTACATTTGTCCATGCTGCGGATCCAGACATTTTAAAAAGTGGCGACATATTATGAGGCCCTCTTCCTTTTTTATAAAGCGTCTTCAGCTCATTTAAAGTTGGCAAACGCCAGACACCATGGTCAATGTCAATTTTAAGGTTCTTCACCCAAACTCTGGCACTTTCCCAACTCATTGCCTTGTCAGGTCCGATCACCCACTCAAGGTTGGCACTTTTATCATAGATGATGCCGGAAGCATACTTTTCAAAATTACCATCCGTTTCGAGAATTTTAGCAGATATTACTTTAGAACTAGAGGAAGTATCCTTTCGTTGGTTAGCGATTTCTATATATTTCTTTTCTTCCATTTCTTTAGAAGGATAAGCACAATGAATTAGTATGATAGAAAAAATTAGAATAATTAAATTTCTTTTTTTCATAATTTATTGATCTCTATTAAAAGTGCATATATCTTGCCTTAATTGAAACTCAAACTGTTACCGCATTTATAGCATATATGGTTATGTAATGACAACATTTGGGGACTTTGAAATAATTCGGGAGATAGTCGATATCGTAACATGAGGATTATGGGAAGGAGAAGAAAATATTTCATGATTCAATAATCTCCAAGGTTATACGTTTTTTTTCCTTGCCAGAAGCATTGCTTAATATAGTTCGTATGGCTTGAACATTCCGGCCCTTTTTCCCGATAACCTTCCCAATATCCTCTTTAGCCACTTTAAGTTCTAATACCGAAACATGCGCACCTTTTACTTCTGAAATCTCTACCTGTTCCGGATGGTCAACCAATGCCTGTACTATGCGCATGATCAGATCTTTCAAAGCTATATCTCCTTTGCCGGCAGTTGGGTATTTATTTCTTCTTTTCTTTTTTCGCTTTTCGTTTTTCCTTTACATTGAGTTGGGCCTTTTTCTGTTGTTCCTTTCTGCCTTTGTCTTTTTTTCCCTTATCCCCCATATCTGTTTCTCCTTGTTTGAAAGTGAATTTTGCCTGACCGTGATAGCAATATTATTAAGAGTCTGTATAATTATTTAGAATTTATTATTTTGGGTATTAATGGTTAATTTTTCGTGCCTTTTTAATGAAAATGCCATGTATTGTTGATTAGTCGAAATTGCAGATTACTGGTACCTTCATACTCATCTTAAATTTATACAGAATTTATAGCACATTGCTTAAGGGAATGGAATTATTTTGAGGACTTTTGAATGTTGGTATCTCTTGCAATGGGAACCTTAGAAAAAGTGTCGGGATATGGAGTTATGGAGGCTCTATCGCTAGAAGAAGCCGAACGCCTACGTGATAAGCAATCCTGAAATTGCAAGTAAGATTATTTTAAGACACGCCCATCTATCTATAGCGCAACGGTATCTGTGGAAAATCACTGACCTTGAAACTGGGAGAGGTATAGAAAAATAGAAATCCGGGGAAATGCCTAAGAAAGCTTCCCCCGGATTATCTTTGAAGTTGAGTACTTGTTTATTTTGGTGGTATAATAGCTTCCTTGCATGCCTTGGCCAGCCTGAATTTCACGACAGTCTTGGCAGGTATTTTTATTTCCTCACCGGTTGCAGGATTCCTTCCTTTTCGGGCTTTTCTTTTCTGTTTTACAAGTTTTCCGAATCCAGGAAGTGTGAAAGCACCTTTCTTTTTTGTCTCTTTGTAGGCAATATCGGTGAATGCATCAAGAAATTCGTTAACTTCCTTTTTGCTAATCTCCAATTTTTCCGAGAGCAGAGTTACTGTTTGATTCTTTGTTAGGGGTTTGTCTGTAGCCATAATGTTTCTCCTTATGATTTAATGTTATATAATTATTTCCAAAATATCTTATGATATTGAAATATTCTAAAATAAATGCAATTTTTATTGATGATACAACAATATATTCAGCCAGTCAAGACAAATAACACAATATATGGTAGAATTGTGCTTCATTTGAAAAGTATATGATTTTGGTAATATTGACATTTAATTAGATATCTTAAACTACACTGACCAATACTATTCAGTCATTTCCATGAGTTCCACAACGTTCCCATCCGGATCTCTGCCATATGTCACCTTAGCGGTGATAGCATCCTGTGGCGGGCAATGAAATACCATCCCTGAGGACACAAGCCTTTCGTACTCGGCATCTAAATCGGTTACCGTAAAAGCCAGGTGGGTCAATCCATGATCACATACCGGTCTGTTTATGTCACTCAATTTTGGCGCCGGTGAAGAAAACTGAAAAAGTTCCAACCGGAAATCACCCAGTTTTAGCATAGCTGCTTTGGAGGCCGAATCCTTTAAGCCGGTAATATTATCAGCAATTTCGATTCCCTTATCCCAACTAAACTCACGTTCGACTTCAAAACCCAAAAGATCACGATAAAAGCGAATCAGCCGATCCAGGTCACCCGTGGATATAGCTGTATGATGAATTGCGTTCAACATGTGTTTCCCCTTTGAAGATGTTTATAATTCAGGATTTTTCTTGTTTGGATTTCTCATAGTCACCCATTAAAGAGCATGTCCCGCCACAATGAAGGTGTGCGGGCAATGACAAGATCTTATTTTAATTTAGCAAAATCCTTAAATTTGAGGTTTTGTTTTGCTCAACGTTAACGTGTAAAATGAAACACTAGCTTTCAAGCAATGGATCGAGCTTTCCTTCCTGATCCAGCGCGTAAAGTTCATCATATCCCCCCACATGATATTCACCAATAAATATCTGCGGAACTGTTTTTCTTCCCCCGCTTCTTTTAGCTGACTCTTTTGCATATTAAAATTTTTCATCTATACGCAGATCTTTATATTCCGCATTTTTTGATTCTAAAAGTTCTTTTGCCATAATGCAGTATGGACAATACGCTGAACAATAAATAACGATGTCTTTCATTCAAATCCTCTCATTCATATTTTCAATGGTATTGATAAATTTCTTCCATTTCTGCTCAAATACAGATATGGGCTGGCTGTCTAATGTTCTGAGCTCACACGATGGACCTTTCATGTTTAAGCGTATATCCGTAAATAGAGTTGTCATTTGATTCAAAAACGCTTCAAAGCTTGTGTCCTTTTTCATTGGAAACGGAACATTTTCTCCGATATCATCGGCATTTATCGCAAAACGGACGATTTCTTTAATTAGGCTTTCCGGGCTTTTTATATTTTCAAAATCATTCACAAGCTGGCCGCACCTAACAGGATCAGTGTTATCCCATATGTCCCTGCGATCCGATGACATTTTAAATTCATCGCTTGTTGAAAGCTCTGAAAATCTACCAAACAATGGGACCATATCATCCATGTCCAAAATTCGAGCGTGTAAATGTATCGATGCCGTTCCTTTCATCATTTCCTTTCCACGCGTCCCGGACGTTAGCATGCGCGTGTGAAGGTTTTGATAACGCTCCGCGTCCAATACCAATTGCACGTCAGCACGGTCTGGAATATATCCCACACCGATATATTCGATGCCCAACGTGTCTTTAATTATCCTGTTTGTATCTTTAATCAATTCGATTAATTTATGAAAACCTTGTTCATCATCTTTTAAAAGCGGTGGGCTGCAATATTCTATCTGACCGCCCGGTTCTATAGTAATATACATGCCCAATTCTGATGAAAATATAGTCCCATCTTTTAAAAACCCGCACTTCGGCAAGAGATCATAAACCCTTTGCATATCTTTACTGTTAAGCGGTTGCCTGGATATAAACTCATATTCAAAACCATAACTTCTCTCGTTATGCGTAAATCCTTTCATAAGTAGATCAATAAGTTTGCTTGTATATAAATCAATAAGATTTTCATTTTTTTTATCGTTTTTCATATGAATTATTTTGATAGTCTTTCAAAAAGTCTGATGACAAAATAAATTTTTCAAGTCTCCTGTTTAAAGCGGTATTTCCGCTTTGCTCCAACAAACGTCACAAAGCCCGAGGGATGAGGCGTACTTCTAGTACGTCGCCGTGACGAGGGATGCAGCGCAACGCTGAAATTGAACTTTTCAGGAAGTCATCTTCCAAAGAATTCATCATACCACAGGGTAAACATCACAATTGCAAAGACCCTATCCGCGGTAGATACCAATGTCTGAGGGCCAATTCCCTCTGTGGATATTGTGCCAACCATTTTTTTTACGAATGCATCATCTAAAATTCCCTGCTGTTTTACAACATCGCCCAGTAATATTTCCTGCATAAAATCAGGCAGTGACTTAGGATCCGTCAACCAATCGGCAATCGGAATTGTAAATGGCTGCTTAACTCTATGGGCGGTTTCGATGTCCAGCACTGAATACTTTTCAAACGCATACCTGCAAAGATATTTTTCTTTTCGCTCCTTAAGATTCACCTTAAACTCAACGGGTAAGGTTGCTGCGAATTCCGCCAGGCGGTAATCAAGAAACGGTGTACGTGCCTCTAAAGAATATTTCATGGACAATTTATCTAACCGCAATATTACATAATCCGGAAGGCGGAATCGGCTTTCTACTGCCAGAGCCGCGTTCAATGGATGTTCACTGCCGTTAAGTATCGGCAATGCTTCTTCCAGTTGAAAATCTTCGAATTGTTTTTGCCCAAACAGTTCCTCAAGTTCATTGCTGTTAAAAAGAAGCTCACTTTGGATATAACGTCTAACCGGATCCGTGTCTCTTATGGCCAAATAAGGGGCAAGCTCTGGAAAAAATGTATCAATTTCCAACTGCTCTTCTTTTGTAAGCTTATCATATTGACTCGCAGCCATTTCCAATAAAAATTTACGATAACCGCCAAATATCTCATCTGCCCCCTCACCAGTCAGCACAACTTTTACATGCTCACTGGCCAATTGACACACTTGCTCTGTCGGAAGGACAGCGCCCAATGAAATCGGTTCTTCAATGGAACGAACAATATCGAAGATCCGATCAAGTGTCTCCTTTCCGCAAAGTTTGACCTTATGATCTGTTGATTTAAACCTTTTTGAGTTTGTCGCCAGAAATCTTTTAACAGACGGCAGTTCGTTATAAAGATCTTCATCAAAGGCCATGGTAAATAACTTACAGGATGGACTTTGCTTTGCCACCTGTGCGGATACGGCGGACGAGTCGATTCCTCCGCTTAAAAGACACCCGACTTCCACATCCGCTCGAAGCCTGATCTTAACAGCATCTACAAATAACTGGTAAAATTTTTCAGATGCTTCATCTAAAGACAACGTATCGTTGATCCTGTCCAGCCGATACTCCCAGTATCGCTCTATTCGAAAATCTCCGGTTCGCAAGTCATATTCAAGGAAATGACCGGGCAAAAGCCTTTTGATCCCTTGAAACATGGTTTCCTCGCCCGGTACATATCTGTAGGTAAAAAAAGTTGAAATCCGTGATTTGTTAATCTGTTTCGAGCTTCCACTTCCTTTCAGTAAAGGCTTTACCTCCGAAGAAAATAAAAATTGATTATCCCTTTGTGTATAATATAAGGGTTTGATACCGAATCGATCTCTGAATAATATAAGCTTTTCTTTTTGTTTGTCAAAAATCGCACCCGCGTACATACCGTTTAGATCATTTAAAAAATCAATCCCTTTTATACGGTATAAATGAAGAGCAACTTCGATATCTCCTTTTGAGAGAAACGGCTGATCCTTTATTTCTGATTTGAGCTCTATATAATTGTATATCTGTCCATTGCAGATAATGGCTGACTGGTCTAACGGGCATTGGATCGGCTGCATCCCTGTTTCGAGATCCAGTATAGATAATCTGACAAATCCGAATCCTACGCGGCCTGTCTGCGTAGTATAAATGATTTCCTGTTTATCATCCGGACCGCGATGCCGCTGAATATCGCCCATATCTGAAAGGCGTTTTTGTATTTCATCTTTTCCCAATGTCTGAGATATGATCCCGTGAATGCCGCACATAACTTGTTACCTCATAAAATCTCTTCTCCGACTTTATTGGAAAAGAGGGTTCATTGAGTCACTTCCGTATCATAATTTCGGTATTGCCTTAATAAAAAATGGGCCTTATCGGAACATGTTGGAATCTTTATCGTAAACCAAAACTAAGCACGTCGATTTTAAAACCAACACACATAATTCTTTTCTTTGGTAATTATGGTCAGATTTATATTGTCTGTTTGTGCCCGGAGACGATCATGCGGCTGTTCATAAAGCCGTAATCGCCTTCAGCTTGATGAGATAAAAAGTCGGTATGAACCCGTACGTTTTTAAATCCCACATCTTCTAAAAGCAATTCAATTTCGTGCGGTTCATATAGACGCACAGCGTATGTTTCGTCTCGAATAATACCTTGCTGTTTACTGATTACCATTTCACGCGCGTGCAGCCTTTCGCCGTGGAGCTCACGCTGTCTACAGACAACCATATCATCACCGATTTCATGCCACGCGCTGGGGGTAAATGTTTTTTTAACAATCTCTCCATTTGTAATATCTGCCAGTAGCCAGCCGCCTGAACGCAGCATACGATGCGCTTCAGACAATATATCTTTATCCGCTTCCGGAGCAGAGATGTAACCCAGGGAATTCCCCATAATGATCACATGATCAAAAAACTCAGCCGAAAGACCTGAATCTCTCGCATCCGCCTTTATAAACCGAACAGGATAACTGTTTTCTTCTGCCTGTTTTGTCGCGTGGTCAATGAGGTTTTGTGAATAATCTACCAGCGTACACTCGTCAAATCCCCGCTTGCATAATTCTAAACTATGCCGCCCATGACCGCCGCATAGGTCCAATATTTTGTGTTCCGGCTGAATAGGGAGTAATTCGCAAATGATGTCTACTTCTCTTCGGGTAATCTCCTGATCGCAAACTGATCTGGCGTCCGTTAGAAGGTAAACTTCATCGAATATTTTTTTCCACCAGTCAGGATGAACACGTATATTCATGTTGATTCAGGATTGGCACCAAAATTAAACAGACCATCGGACGCAATAATAGCGTAAGAACCGCCCCATGAATGCATGCTTGATATTTCAAGTTCATCAGCCTCGATGTTGACGATATCATCCAGTTCACCCGCATGCCACATTTTTTCCAATGTCAAACAATCCTGCCACATCTGATCGCAATAGGAGCGAAGCGCGGCGATTTGTCCTTCTGTAATAACTCTGGGCCTTAAAGCAATTTTAATCGGTCCCAGCAAATAGGTAAAGTCATACTCCAGCGCCATTTTCTTCTGCATTTCATCAACGTTTAGCAAATCCCTATAATCCATACCCAAAACAGCATCATTGATACGGTCAACCGCCTCTCGTACGCTCATATCTGACTTCAGAACTCCCAAGGGTTGAACCCCTCCCCCGCTTCCGACATTGGTAGGTACACCGCCATATCTGCCAAGAAAGCCAAACAGGCCCTTTGGCCCCATCAAGCAGCGAAAATCAGTTTGAACAGTCTCAATTCTTATATGGCCATTGGTCAAAACAGGAATTTCTTCCGCCCATAGATACAACGGAATTTTTTCCTGTACAATATAGTTGCCATCGGTTAGAGCTTTTCTCACCGCTTCATCCGCATCATTGTTTACAACACCTACACGAACGCCATGTCCGGAATAGCCTCTTTCCGGCTTCAACACCAGGTTATCCCAGTTGGTTCGTGTCCACTCAATCAGGTCATCAATGACTTCACCATTGGGCCCATGGGTTTTGCGTTCATTAAACTGCCGTGTCCAGGGAGTTCGCTGGACGATCTCTTTATGAAATCGACCACAATGAGGTCCTGTTATTACTTCAAACATGCTTTTTACATTGATGGGTTCCGTTCCCCTTGGATTAATGACTCTTTTTTCTTTGACCGCCTGTAAAACCGGATCCAAGCCATGTTCTTTATGTAGAGAAATCAGCACATCTGTATTAAAGTCCATAAAGATTAAAGAAACCGGCTGTCCTTTATAGCACACATGTCCGTTTTTTAGTTCAAGGGCCTGAGGCGCCATGAGTGCGCTTGAAATCCCCTCAATACCATCTAGATGCTTTACCAGGTTCTTGTTTTCTGTGACATCATCGAGCGTTTCTTCTTCTGCCACCACGGCAATGAATCCTGTATTGTTTCCTTCAATAGCGCGGCACGCTTCAACAAGCATTTCTACAAAACCATTAATGGGATATAAAACCGGGTGATCAAAATCGATGTCTACGTTAATGGGCGCAATTTGATTGATGCGCTGCCAAACTGCCTTTCCAATAATCTGGGTCATCCGCTGGTAATCCCACCCTCCGGGGCTGCCGAGATTCCACTCAGAATGATATCCGGAAAAATCTGTCACGTTTCACTCCTTATTTCAAAATCATCATTATTGATGGCCAATTATTATTTTAACTTCTCAAACCGTTTATCAATCCAACAAAACGGCAACTGCCCTCCACTTAAAAGAAAATGGTGAAACTGTTCTTCTCCCAGCGATGGGCCGTGCTTCTTTTTTAATTCATTTATCTCATACGCGCCCAGTGTATAACACAGTTGATAGCCCGGGTTCAATCGAAAACGATCTATCTGTCTTCTCGCTTCTTCCGCTGAAAACCCAACCGATGTCAGCAAATTAACGGCATCATCACATGTTAACTTCCCTGAGGGTATCCCTGCATCGATTTGACATCTGGCAGCGCGCCACAGCCGTCTTTTATATTCAACTAAGCATTCAATTGGTTTTTCAACATAGCCCGAATCTGCGAGAAGAGACTCCGCGTAGGAGGCCCAGCCTTCATAAAACAGAGGAGACTCTATTTGTCTTCTTACAGGGTTTTTCATTCTTCTTCTCATTGAATCGAGCAAATGATGTCCGGGTATTGTCTCATGAGCGATTAAAAATTTATACTCCTTGTGAAGCCTTTTTTTTAGAAGCACCTCAGATTCCTTTGTATTTGTTTCAGGCAAACGGGTGGTGATATAAAAATAACTGATATCCTGAATATCCGCTGTTAAAGCCGCACTAAATGATGCTGTTCCGCGAACAGATCTAAGATATCTTGGGGTCTCTTTTATCTCAACCGCTGGATCAGGCAAATTCTTGGAAAAATTGTTTTTACTGAAAAATAGTTTTAGTTTTTCCATTTCATTTCTATACAAGGAAAGAATATCTGCATTTTCTATATTCGAAGGGGTAAACGCGTGATACAATTCCTGCCAGGTTTTTTCAGAATCGATTTGTACTGTCAGCCGGTTAAGCTTTTCTGTAATTTGGTGCCATTCATTCTCAGCGATCCCGTATATCTCCTTTAGGCTTCTTTGGCTTAAAAAATGCTCTTTTAAACTGTCCTCAAGTGAACTAAATGAAAAATGGTGGTCTGGAACCTTCATGACGGTTTCTAAAAATTTTTGAAAGAGATCCAGAGAATTTAATACGTTTTCAAAAACGCCAAGGTAAACATCATAAATGCCGTCTTTTACCATTTTGGACACAGTGTCTCTTATGTCAATGATGTACTTTTTTACATCAATAAGCATGGCAATAGACGATTGATGATACGTTTCAGGCACGCTG